>JAKACR010000081.1 GCA_021821225.1 Bacillota bacterium
TAGCGCCGATGATCAAAAAAAGGTCATCCGGACCGCATCTCATTCGCCTGTGAACAAAAGAGGTGGTGAAAACGATTTCCAGGCTGTGCATGAGAAGTGAACCATGCGCATTCTGGAGTTTTTTCATGTTCAAGCTTACGCAGATACTGTCAAGGGAACATGAGCCCCTGTGCAGGCGATCTGATCCGCATGTCTCCAAAGGGCAAGGAGGTTGGCATATGGGCAAAAGACTGTACACCGCTCTTGGCGCAACGGCGCTTTGCGCTGGACTTCTGAGCGGTTGTGGCACGCTGCAGACCATCGCCGTGCCGTGGCTTCGCGTGGACGCCGCCACAAAGACGGTGGACCTCACATTGAGCGCCGGGTCCAACTCCGTCAACGGGTATGCGAATTTTAACGGCTACGCCAATGGGCAGATGACGATCCAGGTCCCTCTCGGTTACCGGGTGAACGTCATGTTCAACAACAAGGGCGGGATTCCGTTTGAATTCGGCGTGTACAACCAGTTTCAACAGCTTGCCTTCCAAGGGGCCGGTGTTTCTGTGCCGGCCATGTTGGCCAATGCAGGCGCCGGAGTCTTTCCGGGCCAGTCGGCCACATGGCATTTCACGGCTTCAAAAGTCGGCTCGTACCGGATCGAGAATCTGCTTGACCGCATCGACCAGCAGACTCGTCCAGAAAATTTTGGCATGTGGGTGCGATTCGATGTGGTCCACAGGGGCACTCCGCATGTGATGGTCAATAACTGACGAGGAGGGACCGGATGTGGACAAACAAGACAATCGCGACAATCGCGCGAATCCGCCCGCAGATGATGAACAGGTCGACTGGGATCGCCGCACGCTCATCCTTGGTTCCGGAATTGCGCTGTTCGTCGGTGCGGCGGCGCTTTTCGAGTCCTCGAATATCGCCAAGGCGGCGTCAGCCATCGTCGGGTCGCCGGTAGATTCCGGTTTGACGACCGTGTACCAACAGGACTACTACTTCATCCCGAATCAGATGACGTGGCGCGTGGGCACGCCCATGATCCTGCATATCCACAATTTGAGCGATGTGCATTTTCATGAAATGCAGATCGGACGCGGCGGATTTCAGACGGATCCGAACGTGTTCAGCAATCTCAAGGTGCAGTTCAATGTGGACTTTTGGGACGGCGTTCCCGTCACCATCCTTGAAGCGAACATGGTTGACAATTTTGTGACCAACAAGGCGCTGATCAAATCGGATGTTCCGACCGGTCCGTGGCTTCTCACCGGGGCGGGCAACGGCAATTTCAGCCCGACACTGTATCCGGGCGGGGACATCAAACTGCAGTTCAATGTTCCGAACAAGCCCGGAATCTGGCAGTACGGGTGCTTTGTCCAGGGGTTCATCCATTGGAAAGACGGCATGCGGGGCACCATCAACATTCTCAACGCATGAACTGCGCATGATCTGATTTTGTGAAATGTCAATTCTGTGAGAGAGGGGGCACACGCGGATGGCGGACCTTGTGCTGTTTGGTGTCCTGTGGGTTGTGTTGAGCGTGATCGGCGAGATCGGGGTCAGCATCTGGGGACCGAACTTCTACTATTATCGCGCATCCATACAGGCCAATGAGGGACTGCACGCCAGCCTGTTCCTGATGCACGTCCTTGCGCCGATCTTCATCTTCGTGATGCTGATGTTGATTTTCGTGCCGCTGCGCTTCCGGAAGACTCCTGTGGGTCACGTGGTCAGGGGGAAGAAGGCGAGGTCTTATGTTCCCTACATCGCGATCTGGGTCACCGTGTCGATCGCCGTGAACCTGCTGTTTTTCCTGCATCCGACCACGTCGGCGGCCGAGAAGTTCTTCCAGGAGAACAATCCGAACAACCCGGTCAACAAAAACGCGCTCGTGATCGATGTCACCGCGCGCCAGTGGCAATGGTTTTTCAGTTACCCGCAATACGGCATCAACAGCGCGCAAAATGCCGCGGGCAACGATGTGCTGTACCTGCCCGTGAACCGCCCTGTGAAGTTCGTCCTGCGGTCTTATGATCCGGCGCACACGTACGCTCTGGGCGTCGACGTGATTCACTCCTTCTGGATTCCGGCGTTCGGCTTGAAAGAAGACGTGATACCGGGCGAGACGCGGTATGAATACGTCACGCCGACGAAAATCACGTCAACGGAGGTCAATCCGATGGTGCGGGTCCAGTGCGCCGAAGTCTGCGGTCCGGGGCATCCGTATATGTACGCGGCGGTTCACATCGTCAGCGCGACCGCTTTTTCGCAGTGGGCTGCGGCGCAGCATAAGGCGGGCAACTGACGGTACGGTGGCCGTCACAGGAGAAGGAGGGAATACGTGTGAGAAATCTGGCTGCAGACGCACTTCCAGTGCGCCGAAAAAGGCCCCTTCCGCCCATTATTCGCGGCCTGTTGTGGGGGACGGTGGCATTTCTGCTCGTCAATGTATTGGTAAGTTATATTTTGGATCCCGGCTATGGCACGCCGTTTATCACGCAGCCGTCGGTCGTCTTCGCGTGGCTGGCCGGAACGGCCGGATGGCTGCTTGGCATCGGCGCGTGGGAGAATGTCGTGTTGCCCGCCTTCGGCGTCGATGTGCCGGTCCGCCAGTCGCGCGGCTGGAGAAAGTATTTCGAGTACAACATGAATCACAAGGTCATCGGCATTCAGTACCTCATCTCGTCGACAGGCGGATTTTTTATCGCCGGGTTTGCCGCCATGCTGATGCGCTTGCAATTGATGTCGCACAACCTGTGGGTCTTCCCGCACCCGGACCAGTATCTGACGACCGTTGGCATCCACGGGACGATCATGATGTTTTCCGTCGGGACGGTGGCTTTGGTCGGCGGGCTCGGTAACTACCTGGTTCCGATGATGATCGGTTCGAACCATTCCGCTTTTCCGCGCATGTCCGCCCTGAGCGTCTGGCTCGTTCCGCTCGGCATTCTCACGGTGGCGTTCAGTCCGCTGCTCGGGACGTGGACGACTGGCTGGCGGGGTTATGAGCCGCTCGCCATGAACGACAATAACGGGATTCTCTTTTACTATCTCGGCGTGTTCGCCCTCACGCTGTCGTCGCTGCTTGTGTCGCTGAATCTCGCGTCAACCATCCTGTTCAAGAGGACGCAGGGACTGACGTGGAACCGCCTGCCTATGTTCTGCTGGGGAATTCTCACGGTCAGCCTGCTGAACATCATCTGGCTGCCGGAGATCCAGCTCACGTTTGTCATGGCCCTGCTCGACCGCGTTGTTCCGCTGCCGTTTTTCACCGCGGTGGGCAGCCCGATGACGTATCTTGAGCTGTTCTGGCTGTTCGGCCATCCGGAGGTGTACATCGTCGTCGTTCCGGCCTTTGCTCTCTGGATGGAACTGATGCCCGTCATGGCGCGCAAGCCGTTGTTTGCGCGTGAATGGGGCATCATCGGGTTGATTCTCGTCATGATGCTATCAGGTTTCGTCTGGGCGCACCACATGTTCACCAACATGCGGTATTCCGAGATGTTGCCCTTCTCGTTTTTCACGGAGATGATCTCGATTCCGACTGGCTTTGCTTACATGGTCGTGCTCGGGACGCTCTGGCGCTCGCGCTTCAAGCTCACGGTGCCGTCCCTGCTGCTGCTCATGAGCATGTTCAACTTCCTGATTGGCGGCGTGACAGGTGTGTTCAACGCCGATCCGATCATCGACCTGCAGTTGCACGACACGTTCTTCGTCGTCGGCCACTTCCACTTCACCATTATCGGCGGCATGGTGTTCACGTGGTTGGCCGCCATGTACTACTGGCTGCCCAAGTTCTCCGGCCGCACATACAACCCCAAAATGGGCGTGCTCGGAGCCATCTGGATCTTCATCGGATTCGACGGCGCCTTCAGTCTCATGTTCCTGGCCGGGATGCAGGGCATGAACCGCTGGGTTCCCGTCTATCCGCCGTACCTGCAGCCGATCAACGACGTAATTTCCATTTTCGCCTTCATTCTCGGCCTCGGCTTCCTGTTCAATCTCCTGCACATCGCATGGGCGATGAAATCCGGACCGAAGGTGGCGGAGAATCCCTGGAAAGCAAAAACGCTCGAATGGCTCACGACGTCGCCGCCCGCGCCAGATTCCTTTGCCGCCGCGCCCGTCGTGACGGGATCGTTCTACGATTATGACGACGATCTGCCGCCCGAGACTCCGCTGCCCGCGCCCGGAGGCGTGCCCCTGTGACGGACGACTGGCCGGGAATTCGCTGGACCGCTAGTTCCTCTTTGCTCGTCGCGAGTTTTGCGCAGCGGTGTCATAAAAGGAACAAAAAGGTGCTGAAAGCAAAAAGTGGATCCGTATTTCAAGATCCGATCCTGGAGGTGGGCGTATGCAGGCGACGCAGCGATTGACCACGGCGAGCAGTGAGGCGGATATCGACCGCCAGATTGAACAACGCAAGTCGCGCGGGGCGTTTGGTCTGTTTATCTTCAGCATGGCCGTCCCGTATTTCGTGATCATCAATGTGCGTTATCTGATGGTTGACACCTATGTGCCGTCCCGTCTCGATCAGGTGACAGGCGGAATTGAGACGGCGCTCATGCTGCTCTCCGCCCTGGCGGCGATTGGCGCGACCAGGGCGGCGCGCGGATTGAACGCGCGCGCCTATCGTGCGAGTGTTGCGGCCGCTCTGGCCGGGGGACTTGTGGCGACATTGATGATGCTCTACGAGATGTGGTACCACCCGATGAATCCGATGTCGCACTTTGGCGAGACATTCCTCGTATCGATCGGTCTGGCCATCGTGATCAATCTGGCGTCGCTGCTCACCTTGCTCGCGGGGCGGGCGCGCAGCGGGCGCAAAGGCATCACCGGCGAGACGCTCACGAGCTTTGAACTGCCCGCATGGTTCTGGGTCTTTGCCACCGCGGGATGGATCGCCCTGTATATCGAGCTGTACTTCCTGTGAGTCCGCGAATGGCCGTTGGATAAACTCTGATCTGGGGGTGTGGACGATGAGCAACGGTTTTTGGCCGACACTTCCCATCGTGATCCCGAAAAGTCCGGGGATCGCCCTGTGGTGGGATATCGTATTCTGGTTGTTCCAGGCTGTGGTGATGACGACGCTGCTCGTTGTTCTGCGCAAGTGGGCGCTGGGTGTGGACCGTTTGCGTTCCGGCAAGGCATCGCCGCCAAAGGTGACCCCGGGAAGCGGGCAGTCGCTCGATCAATAACAACCATGTGTGCAAACGTGATTGCACACATGGTTGTACGGAGCCGCCGTGAAGATGAGAGTCCATCTGCGATCGAGCGTTCAGGACTTCCGCCGGACGCTCGACCCACCGGCGGCAAAACCGCGTCATTGCCGGATTGCGCAAAGTGAGTGTCTGTCATGTGGTGCGAGAGGATGGTCTTCGATGGCTGGATTGGATGAAGCGCTTGTTTCCGAGTCGCGTGTCGCGGGGCTGCTGTCCGTCATCAACGCGTACGTGGAGTTGACTAAACCAAAGATCATGCTGTTTTTGCTGTTGACCGCCTACTGTGCGATGGTGGTCGCGCACAAGGGATTGCCGGGCGTCGCTGTCACGCTGTCCGCCCTGTTCGGATTGGCCCTGTCCACGGGTGGGGCCGCCGCGTTCAACATGTGGTATGACCGCGACATCGACGCGGTCATGAAGCGAACGGAGGGCAGGCCCATCCCAGCTGGCAAGATCCCGTCCGCAAATGCACTGTGGTTCAGTTTTATCCTGTTCGCTCTCTCGGTCGTTTGGTTCGGACTCATCGTCAACTGGTTGGCTGCGCTGTTGTCCGCTGCGGGATTTGTGTATTACACGCTTGTCTACACCGTATTCCTGAAGCGTCGCACCCCGCAGAACATCGTGATCGGCGGCGGTGCGGGCGCATTTCCGCCGCTGATCGGCTGGGCCGCGGTGACAGGGCACGTCGGGTTGCCCGCCATTCTTATGTTCCTCATCATCTTTCTTTGGACGCCGCCGCATTTTTGGGCTTTGGCGCTGTTTCGCCACGACGACTACAAGCGTGCGAACATTCCCATGATGCCCGTGGTGAAAGGCGAAGGATCGACCAAGCGCCAGATGGCGGTCTATACGTTCCTGTTGTCCATTGTGAGCCTGCTCTTGTACTGGACGGGCGCGGTCGGCGTCACGTATGTGTGGATTGCGGGAATTCTCGGCTTGGCGTTCATGGTGCATTCCATGTTCGTTCTGGAGGAAAAACTGCCCAATGCGAAGTGGGCGCGCAAGACCTTCTTTTTCTCGCTGCTCTATCTAGGCGTGCTGTTTCTCGGCATGGTTACCAATGTGACTTGAGGGAGTGTGACGATATGAGAATCGGTGCTGCAGTGCTCGCCGCAGTCGCGTCATCGCTCGCCGTGCTGGTCGGTGTGATCCAGCGCGGCGGCGTCTTCGGACCGCCGATGGATGGGGTTCAGGTGCCGATTGCCAACGCGATGTCCGATATCACGTTTGCCATGGCGTTCGTGATACTGGTCGGCGCCCCGCTGTTGTACGCCCGTCCGCGAGTGGGGCGCATCCTCTGTATCGCGGCGCTGGTCGGCGGCGTGTTTGGCGCAGAGACGCTGTGGGAGTTGCCCGGCGCTGTTTTGCTTGTCGCGGTCGCGACGAGCGCCATGGCGAAAATGGGGACAGTTGCATGAAGCGGATTCAGAGTCTGCCAGTCATGATCGCCATCGCGGGCGCCCTGCTGGTGGGCGGCATGTTCGTACAGCCGACAACCGCGCTCGGGCAGGGGATTGCCGAAAAGGATCTCATTTCGTGGCAGGGCGTGTACCTCCCGCAGGATCGCGAAAGCTTTCTCGCCGTCCGCTATGTCGGTCAGCCATTGCGGGAATACCCGGTTCCGTCGCAGCCGGCGGGGATGTTTTCTGTCCACGGCCGTTTGCAGTGGACCACCGTAGTGGACGATCCGCAGTTCCTGCGCGCGGTGCAAAAGGTGAAACCACACATGATCGAGCAGATTCTCGGCACTTATCAGAATGTCGAATCGCTTGGCGTTGTTTTCCCGGCAAGCCCGGTCGGCTATACGGCCGCGCTGTTGCGCCGGATGGCGGGAATGCACGTGAACCCCGCGCAGTTCGGAGGGCCGTCGATTCCGCCCGGCAGCGTCCCGTATGCGCGACTCAAAGGCGGCATCCTGCACGTGGACACGCAGGCCAATGACAATACCCTGGTGCAGTGCCAACCCGGCCAGCTTCCCGTGCCGTTGCGGATGATCGCTCACGCGCTGCGCGCCGCGCCCAATCCGTCAAGAGGGAGTTGAGAACCATGCCTGCGCCGCTCGCGCATCTGAGCTTTGCCACGCTGTGGCAACCCATCATCATGGTGCAGTCGGCCGTGGTCCAGATTCTGTACCTGCTGATTGTATCCCGGATCGGCAAGCGTTTTTTCCGCCGCTATCAGCCGATGGAGGCGGGACGTATCATCAGTTTTCTGGCCGGGATGTGGGTGTTTTATTTCGCATTTGGCAGCCCGTTTGACTATGTGGCCGACCACCTGCTGTTTTCTGTGCACATGGTCCAACATCTCGTGGAAATCCTGTTACTGGTTCCGTTGATCCTGTACGGCATGCCGTCGTGGCTCATTTCGCCGCTTGTGGAAGGTCGGCGGGGAGCCGTGGCGCGCCGGATCTTCCATCCCATCGTGAACGTCGTGGTGTTCAACGTCATCTTCTTCAGCTTCCATCTGCCTGTTCTTTACGATCTGGCGTTGCGCAATGAATCATTCCACTTCTTCGAACACGCGATGTTTTTTGTCGGCGGCGTGTTTCTCTGGATGCCCGTATTCAGCCCGTTTGCGGAAATTCCGCGCCTGGAGCCAGGCCCTCAGGTGCTGTACATGTTTTTTGCCGGCAACCTCGCGATGCCTTTGGACATCCTTCTGCTGTTCGCGCAGCACCCGTTCTATTCTTATTATCTGCACGTGCCGCGGATGTTTGGACTGTCGCCCCTGGCCGATCAGCAGCTCGGCTTTGCCATCATGGCCGGCGCCATGTTCATCGCGTTTTTCGCAGTCGCCGTCCGCGCGTACGTGCGGTATGACAATGCCGTGCTGTATGAATAAATAGGCCGGCGTCGAAAGGTCTGGACAGCATGAGGTACTCCGAATTGCTCGCGAACTATTATCTGTCCCTCTGGGAGGTGCTGATCGGGCTCTCTTTTCTTGTGGTCGGAAAGGTGATCGGCGGCTACGTCATGAAATACGTCTACGACCTTGTCCGCGATGATGACGATCATCCGGCGGGCAGGGAGAAGAAAGCGAGGAGATCCCCACCCGTCGGCTCCCGCCGGCTGCTGTGGGCCGGATTGGCGTCGCTCTACGCGGTGAGCGGACTGTTGCAGATCCGGCCCGTGCTGGTGACGGCGTCTCCCGCGGCGTTTTTCGCAGCCGTCGCGCCGCAATCTGAAGGGGCGTTCGTGCATGGCGCGGTGGGACTTGCTGTTCACCTCTGGTTTGTCGATCCGACAGCGAGCAATATCATGTCCGTCGTCCTGCAGTGGTCGCTGGCGGCCCTGCTGTGGTTCGGACGGGAGCGGCTGGTCGGGCGGATCGGACTTTACATCTCGCTTACCGTCAGCATGCTGGAATGGATCTTTGGCGAGGGGTTCGGATTTCTCGCGTCAAGCGCTGGCTATTGGGCGGGCGCTCCGGGCGCGGGACTGCTTTACGCATGGGGTGCGGTTCTGCTGCTCCTGCCGGACGGGGCCTGGCGCTCCGGAGTGGTGCGGCGCGTCGGCATGCGCGCGGCGGCGGCCTACTTTGCGCTTGGCGCGGTCTTGCAGGTGTCGCACATTGCGCAATGGGGGCGGATGGCTGCGGAGATTGCGCGGTGGAACCAGCGTTTCGTTCCGTTGGGACTGATCGTCTGGCCGTCCTTTACGCTTCGTGCGCCTGCGCATGGGGCCGCGGGTTGGTTCGCGCTGGCGACGGTCGCTATGTTGCTGTTGGCCTTGCTCCTGTGGCGCGCCGAGTGGCAGGCGGCGGGCACGGTGCTCTCTCTCGTCGCGGTCTTTGTGCTCTGGGCAGGCTTGCGCGGGTTTGGCAGCACGGTGCACTTTGCCATAAACGCAGGCGAGTTTCCCGTTTTCGCCATTGTACTCCTCAGCATCTGGTTCGCCCCCCGCAAAGCGGCGGGGACCGAAGGAGGGGATACGGCGTGGATATGACCAATGCGCCGAGTCCCGCCATCTTGCATGCGTTCTATACGCGCATGGGCGGGCTGGCCATCGCATATGGTCTCGTCGCCCTCATTCTCTACTTAGTACTGCGCCGCCGGCGTCTTAGCGCCGTTTCCCGGATCGGATCACCTGAGATGGGCGGTCCGGGCTTCGACGGCCGCTCCCATGAGCCGCCCGCATGGCGGCGGTTCATGATTCATCCGACACGCTATGACGCCGTCCAAGTGGGGCTCGGCCTGCTGTGGCTGCTCGACGGGTTATTGCAGGCCCAGCCGGATATGAGCAGCGAGCTTTTGTCCAACATCGTCGTGCCGATGTTCTCCACGCTTCCGTCTCCGATCGTGCGGATGCTCGAACCACTCGTCGTACTCTTTAGTGAATACCCCGTGACGTTTGACCTGTTGCTCATGTGGACGCAGATCACCATCGGACTCCTGCTCCTGTTCGCCCGTACTGTCCGGCTGCAGCGCCTCGCCCTGCAAGTGTCGCTGGTGTGGGGGATAGGAGTCTGGGTCATAGGCGAAGGCATGGGCGCCATGTACGGGACGGGAGTCACATGGTTGACGGGTTCGCCCGGATCGGTGCTCTTTTACATGGCGGCCGCCGCGTTGCTCTTGCAGGGCAGAGAGTGCTGGCGCAACGGTCGGGTTGCCCGCGAGCTGCGCTGGTTGTTCGCCTGCCTGTGGTTGTGGGGCGCCCTGGTTCAGGCGTGGCCGGCAAACGGCTTCTGGAGCGTGGGCGGATTGGAACAGCCCTTGACCAGCATGGCGGCCATGCCGCAACCGCATGCCCTGTCGGCGTTATTGTACGGGTGCGCACGCCTGTTTGCCGCCCACCCTGTTTTGTGGAACGGAATTCTGGTGGGCGTGATGCTGCTGCTCGCTGCCGGCAATGTCATTGCCTCGCGGCATCCGGTTCTGCTCTATGCGACCTGCGCGTGGCTCGTCTTCACATGGATGTTCGGACAGGATTTCGGCGTGTTGGGCGGGCTGGGGACGGATCCAAACAGCAGTCCGGCCGCGGCGCTGCTGCTTGTC
>JAKACR010000082.1 GCA_021821225.1 Bacillota bacterium
GTTTGAAGCCAATGCCAAGCCGATGAAATTTGACGAACCGGACATTGAACGGCTTGCCAAGCGGCGGCTGGTTGAATTTCTCGGAGCCCTGTGAACGGCGCCTCGGGGACATGGGATAAACCAAGTTTTTGCAGGCGACTTTATCCCTGCTCCCGCGGTTGCGCATGCGCGTGCCTGCTGTTATCATAATAACCACCTGCGGTGCGCGTATGCGGACATTTGTTTTGAACCTTACGTGTTTATCGGGAGACGGGAATACGTCGCCGTGCTGGCACGCCCCTTCGCGGGGACGTCAAATATCGGCGCGCCGGTCACCCACCTGCGAGAGCAGGTTCGAAAACACGCGTTCGGTACGGCACATGCGGGTGTTGCCGTTTTTTTCAGACATGTATTCCTGATATTTATTGAGTATGCCGACCTCACATCGCGGCGGGATGTGAGGTTTTTGCGTGAGGGAATTGATTCAAGGAATGGATATTCGGGGGCGTGCGGAGTGAAAGCGACGGAATTGTGCGTGGTACGGCACGGCAGGACGGATTGGAATGACCAGCGGCGCGCGCAAGGCAGGGCCGACATTCCGCTCAACGCGCGCGGGAGAGAACAGGCGCGCCGCTGCGCTGCCCATCTCGCCCTTGCGGGACCATGGGACGCCGTGGTCTGCAGCCCCCTGTCGCGTGCGTGCGAGACGGCCGATATCATCGCCCGCGCCACAGGCGTGTCCGCCATTTCCGTGCTGGATGCTCTCGTGGAGCGCGATTGCGGCATGCGCGGCGGGTGGACGCCCGAGGAGGCGCTGGCGAGAGGCATTTCCGATCAACCGGAGGATGCGGAATCGGATGAGGCCATCCGCACGCGCGCACGCGCCGCTCTTGTCGCGGTGGCTGACGCGTACGTCGGGCGGCGCGTGCTGGTGGTGTCGCATGGCGGTTGGATCCGCGCCGCGCTTGAGGCGTTGTTGGGCGTCGCGGACGCACGCGCCAAAAGCGTGTTGGACAACACCGGTCTGTGCCGGTTGTCGCACAGGGCAGGCGTTTGGGAAGTTCATTCGGTCAATGAGCGAAGTCATCTCGATCATGCGGATTAGACTTGTCTGAACGGGACAGCTCCAGCAGGTGCTCCCGCAGGACCACGGCGTTGTTGTTCTTCTCGTCCCGTGCGCCGTACAGCAGCGTCAGCCCTTTCTGTTCGCGACGCATCCTGTCGACCAGCGCATCCGCGGCCGCCCGCGCTTCCGGTCGGTGGCGCAGTTCTTCGAGGTAGCGCAGGCGGAATTCGTCATAGCGCAGCGGATCGTGGCCGAACCACGATCGCAGGGTGGGAGTCGGCGCCGCTTCGGGGACCCATGCGTCGAGGGAAACGGCGCTTTTGCGCACCCCGCGGGGCCAGAGCCGATCCACCAGGATGCGGATTCCGTCACCCGGATCGGCGGCCAGATAGATGCGTTTGACGGCGATAAACAGGTCGTTCACCAGGCTCATCTCCACAGCCGTTTCATCTCGCGGTTTGTCCAGTGATGTGCACTTGATTGTAACACAGTCCGATTGCCGGATGGACGATCGCTCATGCTATAATACTCGCGGTGCGCGGGGACGCGCATTTGTTTCAGCGGTTCTGGGGAGGGTCGGCGGTGGGAAGAGTAAAGCGGACGCTGTGGATCAGCGCCGGCGCATTGGTTCTGGTCGCGGGCGGCATCGTTGCGCTTGCGGAAACGGGCGGCCCGGCGCCTGTCGCACATCCGCCGAAAATGCAGCAACTGACGGATAATCTCAACACGTCTGCGGTGGGATTCACGGCGCCGGCCGGCGAATTGATCAACGCCGCTACAGGCCAGGTGCTCTATGCCAATCACGCGCTTGCCAAACGTTATCCTGCGTCGATCGCGAAATTGATGACGTCGCTCATCGCGTTGCAACTGGTCAAGAAAGGTCAGTTGACGATGAATTCGATCATCCCCGTGAGCCAGTCCGCCTATCGGGTGGCCAGGACACCCGGTCTGTCCGTGGCTTATCTGAATCCGACGGAACACATCACACTGAGCCGTATGCTGGAGTACATGTACGTCGTCTCGGCCGATGACGCCGCCGTCGCTCTGGCGGACGCGATAGGCGGGAATGAAGTTGCGTTTGCCAAATTGATGAATCAGGAGGCAAAACGGCTGGGTTTGACGCACACGCACTACGTCAACGCATCCGGCTTGCAAAACGCCAGTCAGTACACGACGGTGCGCGATGTCGGCGTCCTGTCGCGCTATCTGATTTTGCATTATCCGATTGTGCTGAAATACGCCTCGATGCCGGGGATGTACATCCATCCTGGGCAGTACGGTACCAACTACGATCAATTGCTCGGGCAATACCAGGGCCTTGACGGGCTGAAGACCGGTTCGACCAGCCAGGCGGGCTACTGTTTTGTGGGAACGGCGGTGCGTCACGGTGTTCGCCTGATATCTGTCCTGATGGGCATGGGTTCCTTTCCGACGGTGTTTCAGGGGACCTCGTCACTCCTGGACTTTGGCTTCAACCAGTTTCACGACAAGACGGTCCAGCGCGCGGGACAGCCGCTTAATGAATTGGTTCGTGTGCCGAACGGTTCAGCCATGAGCATTGCGGTGGCGCCGCGCAAGGATGTCGTCCTTGCACTGCCGAACAGTGGCCCGGCCCATGTGACCTACGCGCTCACGAAAACAGTACTGCAGGCTCCTGTGCGCACCGATCAGCCGATCGGCATGGAAAAAGTGGCGATCAACGGTCACGAGGTGCTGCAGGTGCCTGTTTTTGCGGTCAAGCAGGATGCGCCGGCGGGCGCGGTGACAAAATTATGGCGTTCGCTGATGGCGGCGGCTCATAGCGGAGCGCGCTATCTTGTCCACGCGGCGCTCGCAAAACTGTCCCATCTTTGAATAACCTCTTCAAGCGGTCTGCGGATTTGCCGGAGCGATGCTGCGCCCAATGCCCGACGAGTTCCGCGCCATGGTCAAGGCCTGCTGGGCTGGTGCCATGCCCTGTACCCGGCGAGTTTAGCGATAGCGCTGTCCGAGCAAAGGGCATAGGGCATGGCACCGGCTGGCAGTGAAGTCTCATTTTCAGGACAGGGGTGGATGTGGATGGACGGATTTCGTGTGGAACGCGATTCCATGGGCGAGATGCGCGTCCCCGAATCGGCGTTGTACGGCGCTTCCACGGCGCGCGCCGTGGAGAATTTCCCCGTCAGCGGAAGACGGGCTCCGCGCCCACTGATTCAGGCGCTGGGCTGGATCAAGCAGGCCGCCGCAGAGGTCAATGGTGCGCTGGACCTGCTGGAAGCGGACGCCGCGTCTGCGATCGGCGAGGCGGCGCGCCGCGTCGCGGCGGGCGAACTGGATGGAGAGTTTGCCGTCGATGTGTTTCAGACTGGGTCTGGCACAAGCACCAACATGAACGCCAATGAAGTGATCGCGCATCTGGCGGCACAATCGCTCGCGCGCCGGATCCATCCAAACGACGACGTGAACATGTGCCAATCGAGCAACGACGTTTTTCCGTCGGCCGTCCACATCGCGGTCAAAGGAGAACTGGAACGCGCGCTTGCGCCTGCGCTTTTTCGTCTGGAACAGTCTTTGACAAAGAAAGCTCGGGAGTTCGCGGATATTCTCAAGTCCGGGCGCACCCACCTGCAGGATGCGGTCCCCATTTCGCTCGGTCAGGAGTTTTCCGGCTACGCGGCGCAGGTGGCGCAAGGGCGGCGGCGTGTGCTGCAGGCGGCCGACTGGGTGGCTGAACTTCCGCTTGGCGGGACCGCGGTCGGCACGGGGGTCAATGCGCATCCTGAGTTCGCGGCGCGCGTGATCGAGCGGGTGAGCTCGCTTGGCGGACTTTCGCTGCGCGAGGCAGGAAACCGCTTTGCCGCGCAGGCGTACCCGGACGCGCTGGTCGATGTGTCGGCCGCATTACGCTCATCCGCGCTGACCTTGATGAAAGTGGCAAACGATCTGCGCTGGCTGGCGTCGGGGCCGACTGCGGGCCTGGGAGAGATCCGGTTGCCCGCCGTGCAGCCGGGAAGCAGCATCATGCCGGGGAAAATCAACCCGGTGATCGCCGAGTCCCTGCTGATGGTGTGCGCGGCGGTTGTCGGAAACGACGCGGCGGTGGCCACGGCCGCCCAGTGGAGCAATTTTGAACTGCACACGATGTGGCCGCTTCTGGCGGACCGGATTCTCGAATCGACCGCCATCTTGTCCGCGGCGGTCGACAACTTTGCCGTGCGGCTGGTGGACGGGGTGGAAGCGGACCGCAAGCGCTGCGAGGATCTCCTTGTCCACAATCCAAGCGTGGCCACGGTGCTCGCGCCCACGCTGGGTTACGACAAGGTGGCGGCGTATGTACACGATGCGCTGTCCCGCGGAGAACGTGTGCTTCAGCCGGGAGGGCGCGACGATGTGTACAAAGTGGCCGGCGAAGACGTGAACAAGGCGTGGTTGATCGGACCGCGCCGTTGAGCGCGGATCTGCGGCAAGAAGACAGACGCGGTTTTTCGTTTGGCCGACGGATTCAATGCCGCTTGCCAAACATGCGTTCCCAGCGTTCCCGTGTACCGCGATGGTAGAGGTAGTACGCCGCCGCGATCAGGAACAAAACGATGGCCGCCTTGAACAGAAACGACAGAAGAAGACCGAATACGACAAAGCCCACGTACAGAAGAAGTACGGTGACCAGCGCGCGAATCATCCACCACACGATAGCTCGCCTCCGGGTTATAACGTGGATGTTGTCGGCGCCGTGCGCCGCAACCTCATTCTATCACGTTTGGGACAAGTCGGCGCGCTTTTTCAGACACGGTCGAAGGGGCGACGACAAACCGGTATGTTTTGTCGTCGCCTTTCGGTGCCAAACCGCTGTGTTTGTCGCCGTCAAACCGATGTCAGACCGTGTTATGCACCGGCCGTTCCTTCTCCGTCGGTTTCGTCCGTGGCAAGCAGGCTGTTGCGGGCGATCGGCGCACCGGCCGGAAAGTTCTGGTCGACAACCCCCCCGCCCTCATCGGCCATGCGATGGATGTGTTCCTCCATATCCTCCGGTGCATTGTGCACAGAGTCCGAAAAATGGGAAGCATGCCCCCTGTCACCTGGCTGCGGCATTTTGCGGTCGCCTCCTTCGATTGATATAATTGACAAGCTGGGTGTGCCTCGGTGACAGCTATAGCATGCGACGGCCAGAGACGGCTTATGTGTGGAGACCGTCATTTTTACATGTATAGCGGTCTATCGGTTCGTCCTATGTTCATTTCTGGACAGAGTGGAGTTGATCGTATGAAAGATTCTTTCGATTCGCTCGCCGTACTTCAGGCGGGCGGGAAGTCGCTGCGCTATTACCGGTTGCAGACTCTGCAGGAACGGGGAATCGCGGACGTGTCGCGCCTGCCGTTTTCCATCAAGGTTCTATTGGAGAGCCTGCTTCGCCGGCGTGACGGCTACATCGTCACGGACGAACACATCAGGACGCTTGCCGCGTGGCATCCGATCGCCGTGCAGGACAGGGACATCCCTTTTCTCCCCGCCCGCATCTTGCTGCAGGACTTCACCGGCGTGCCCGTCGCGGTGGACTTGGCCGCGTTGCGCAGTGCCATGCGACGCGCGGGCGGCGATCCGAAACGGATCAATCCGCTGATTCCGGTCGATCTGGTGATCGACCACTCGGTGCAGGTGGATGTGTTCGGTTCGGGCGATGCGCTGCAGGCCAACGTGGATCTCGAATTTCGGCGCAATGAGGAACGCTACAAATTCCTGCACTGGGCAACCGCTTCGTTTGACCATTTCCGCGTCGTTCCCCCTTCCACAGGCATCGTTCATCAGGTGAACCTCGAATACCTCGCGTCCGTGGTGCAGGTCCGGGAAGGCGCCAACGGTTGGGAGGCGTTCCCGGACTCTCTGGTCGGGACTGATTCTCATACCACGATGGTCAATGGACTCGGCGTGCTCGGCTGGGGCGTCGGCGGGATCGAGGCGGAGGCGTGCATGCTGGGCCAGCCGCTGTACATGGTGATGCCGCAGGTGATCGGCTTCAAGCTGACGGGCAGGCTGCCCGAGGGTTCTACGGCGACTGACCTGGCCCTGACGGTGACGCAGATGCTGCGCAAAAAGGGCGTGGTCGGCAAATTTGTTGAGTTTTTCGGCGCCGGGCTCAGTTCCATGACTCTGGCTGACCGTGCGACAATTGGCAACATGTCGCCTGAATATGGCGCGACGATGGGCTTTTTCCCCGTGGACGAAGAGACGCTGCGCTACTTGCGGCGGACCGGCCGTCCGGAAGAACAGATTGCGATCGTGGAGGCGTACACGAAAGAGCAGGGCCTCTTCCGTACCGACGGGATGCAGGACCCTGTTTTTTCCGATGTGGTGGAACTCGATCTTGGCACGGTGGTTCCCTCCGTCGCAGGTCCCAGGCGGCCGCAGGACCGGATCGACCTGCGCGACATGAAGGAGCGTTTTCGGCAGGCGGCGGTGCAGTCTGTAAAAGAGGGCGGATTTGGCATTTCGCCGGAGGCAAGGGATATGCGGGTGTCGCTCACCATCGACGGGCAGGATACGGAACTCACGGCGGGTTCGGTCGTCATCGCGGCGATCACAAGCTGTACCAACACGTCCAATCCATCCGTCATGGTCGCGGCAGGGATGTTGGCGAAGAAGGCGGTGTTGCGCGGCCTGACCCGCAAACCGCACGTCAAGACCAGCCTCGCGCCCGGATCGCGCGTGGTGACGCAGTATCTGATCGATGCGGGGATGATGCCGTATCTAGAGCAATTGGGCTTTCAGATAGTGGGGTACGGTTGCACCACCTGCATCGGGAACAGCGGTCCGCTGATTCCGGAGGTCGAGCAGGCTGTCGTAAAACACGGCATGACGGTGGCGGCCGCGTTGAGCGGCAACCGCAATTTCGAAGGGCGAATCCACCCGCTGGTACGGGCGAATTACTTGGCATCCCCGCCTTTGGTGGTGGCGTATGCGCTCGCCGGACGGATTGACATCGACTTGGCGAACGACCCGATCGGCGTGGGCAAGGACGGAGAATCTGTGTATCTGCGCGATATCTGGCCGTCTTCACAAGAGGTGGACGAAGCGGTCCGGTCGCACCTGAAACCGGAAGTGTTTCGCGCCCAGTACGAAAATGTGTTGCAGGGAAACGAACGGTGGAACGCTCTGCCTACGCCGGAGGGCGAACTGTTTGCCTGGGACGCGGCGTCCACCTACGTGCAGGAGCCGCCCTTTTTTGCGGATGTCGCGGACAGAGAGCTGACGATCCGCGACATCCGCGGCGCCCACGTGCTGGCGTTGCTCGGCGATTCCGTCACGACGGACCATATCTCTCCCGCCGGGGCGATCAGCCCCAGCAGTCCGGCTGGCGAGTACCTGTTGCAGCGCGGCGTGGATGCCGGGAATTTCAATTCTTACGGTTCCCGGCGCGGCAATCATGAGGTGATGATGCGCGGCACGTTCGCCAATATCCGGATACGCAACGAGATGGCACCGGGCACGGAGGGCGGCGTGACGATGCATGTGCCGACGGGCGAAGTGCTGTCGATCTACGATGCGGCGATGAAATACAAGGCGGCGGGAATGCCGACGGTCGTGATCGCCGGGAAAGAGTATGGAACGGGGAGCTCGCGCGACTGGGCCGCGAAAGGGACCTACCTGCTCGGAGTGAGGGCGGTTATCGCCGAGAGTTTTGAGCGCATCCACCGCAGCAACCTGGTCGGCATGGGCGTGTTGCCCCTTCAACTCGACGCGGACGTGACGTGGCGCACACTCGGCGTTACAGGCAAGGAAACGTTCGACATTGTCGGACTGGACGATACACTCCATCCCGGACAGCGGGTGCACGTCGATGGCAGGCGGCCGGACGGTTCGACGCTTTCTTTTGAGGCGACGGTCCGGCTCGACGCGCCGATCGAAGTGGACTACTACAGGAACGGCGGCATTTTGCAGATGGTGTTGCGCCATATGCTAAAGGGCGCGTGATCCTGACCGGAGACGCTTTACGCACGGCGGGCCGAACGAGAGGTTCCGGAGGAAACGGCATGCGCAAAGAAGCGGGATGCGATTCTCTCACACTTTCACATGCGGACGCGCTTTTGCGCGCGCAGCATCTGCAGGGGAAAGGAGATCCTGCGGTCTTCGGGAGCATATTGCAACCAGATCTGGAGGCTTTTTTCGTGCAGGCGCGCCAGGAGACGCTGGCGCGCCTTCCAGGGAAGCCCGGCCAATTCTTGTTCAAGCCAGCCGATTCCGTTGATGAGATAGTGCAGAACGCTTTCCGAGTGGTGAAAGACCATCCTGAGCTGTGCGTGTTCCGTTTCCACCCATTCCATGCCGGCGGCTTGAAAGGCTTTCACGGCTTGATGATCCTCCAGCAGGAAGTTGTATGCTTCATCCTCGCGCGAAACGGCGCTGCGAGCGATGCCCATGCACCAGTCGCGGTAAAACGGCTGTTCGTCCGTCACCTTCAGCGGATGGATACTTGCCGCGTGTCCGCCAGGCTTGAGAATGCGCGCGATCTCGCGCGCAACGGCGTCCGCGTTCGCGTGGCGCAAAACGCCGACGGCGACGACGGCGTCGAATGTCTCATCCGGAAAAGGGATCAGTTCGGCGTGGCCGTGATGAAATTGCACCCACTCCCCGTGGTCTCTCAGCCAGTCCACATCCGCCGTGCGAGTGGCTTGTGCAGACGCGCCGAGCACGTCGAGGCGGCCGGCGGGACCGACGAGCATGGCGAGATCCTTGTTCAAAGATACGGAACCGTCACCGTAACAGATCTCCAGCACGCGCATGCCCGCCGAGGCGCGCGACCAGGAAAGGAACCGACTGCGCAGGCTGTCGATGTCCGGCCAGAGTTCCCTGGTGAATTCGCGGCCCCGCCTCTCCGGATAAGATCTGGGACTGTGCAGCATTTTGACGCGGTGGCGGAGATAGCCGGACGCTTCGAGCAGCGCGCGCAGTTCATCCAGTTTTCCTTTTCCCGCTTTGGTAAGGACGACAAAGCGCCGCCCGCGCTCGATCCGGATGGCGTACATACCGTAATACGCTCCGAGGAGCAATTCGTCTGAAATCGAGTAGTCGATCCACGGTCTGTGCCATGTGCCAAGGATGAATTCTCGTTCCGGCACTTCTCCATAAAAGGCCAGCGCGCTCAAATTTTCAAACAACGTGACGGTGCCGTACACATTGATGAGCTGTGGCAGGCTGTGTTTTGCCGTAAAATCCGCCACGGTGGCCAGTGCCGCGTCGGCGATTTGCTCGTCGATTTCCTGTGACGGCGAACGCAGCAGGGCGAGACTCATGGCAATGGAGGCGGCGATTTCGTATACGGCGGTCTGAGGAACGCGCTCAGGGACCGGCCGTGTCCCGTAGTGCCGGACCACAGTGTCCTCCGTCCATTCCCGCTCGATCAGACGGGTGACTTTGGCGTTCAATTCCTGAAAGATGTAGGCGTCGATCCTGTCGGTCGTGTTGGCGCCCATCAGCCACGGGCTGACGGAAAGTCCGCTGCGCAGGAAAGCCTTCAGTGTATCCACGTCGGTGGAGAAACTGGACATCACAGTAACGCTCCCGTTTCCCGCCAGCAGCCAGCATCCCATTGTTCCCGTTCAACAAACATCGCCAGCGCAAAACGCGCTACGGAAAAGGGAATAATGGCGGCCCGGCGAACATTTATTTTCCCTTTTTTGTGGACAGTGTGGGATCGGCGATGGACTCCAACGTGACCGGACTGGTGCCGCCCTGGGCGAAGCGGATGGTCACCAGGTCGCCCGGCCTGACAAACGGCACCACGTCGGGAGCGAGGGAGAGATCGGCGCGGTACGCCGAGCCATTGATTAGATACAGCCAGTATTCCTTGACCGTCGCGCCGCTGGCTCCACTGGACGACAGGTAGGTGGCCACGCGCTGCACGCGACCTGTCACTGTTTGTAAGGCGAGAGGTCCCGAACCTGCTGCGATCCCGTTGCCGGCCAAGTAGGCCTGCCAGTTGGCGAGTGCCGAAGCCATCGTCGACGCGATGACCGGCTGCGCCACATTTTTCGGGTCGACGATCGCGACCTGCTGGACGATGCCGCTCTGGTTCACCACGGGCGCGATGTACGCCAGGGCGCCGGCGATGTTGTACAAAAGGGCGCGCCCCGATGTCAGCGTGCTATTGATAGTGGCGCCGTTGATGCGCTGGG
>JAKACR010000083.1 GCA_021821225.1 Bacillota bacterium
TACCGGGAGCCGATCTGGTACAACGCGGTGATTGAGCCGGAAATGGCGCTGCACGTGCCGGAGTTTTGCGCGCAGCACCAGATGGACACGATGCTCAAAGTCTACGGTGTGGGCGATCATGGCGGGGGTCCGACGCGGCGCGACATCGAGCGGATCATGGACATGAGCGCGTGGCCGGTGTTCCCGGCGATCCGCTTCGGGACGTTCCATGAGTATTTTGCCGAGGTGGAAAAGGTCGCCGACCGGCTGCCGGAGGTAAGCGGCGAACTGAACTTCGTGTTCACGGGCTGCTACACGACGCAGACGCGGATCAAGAAGGCGAACCGGGTGTCGGAGGCCGTGTTGCACGAGGCGGAACTGTTCGACGCGGCGGCGGTCCTTGGGGCCGGGGGCGAGGCGCATGGCCGGACGTTTGAGGCGGCGTGGAAAAATGTGCTGTTCAACCAGTTCCACGATATCATCCCAGGTTCGGGCGTGGTGGACACGAGAGAGTATGCCATGGGGCTGTTCCAGCAAACGCTCGCATCGGCCAACACGGCGAGGGCGATGGCGATGCGGCAGATTGCGGGAGCGATTGACACCTCGGCATGGCTCCCTGGGGCAGTGAATGCTGAAGCTGCAGCAGGCGCCGGGAAAGCCGTCGGTGCTGAGGCGGCCGATGCCGATGAGACAAAGGGAACGACGTCCGAAGGGGCGGGCGTGGGCTATGGCATTCAGGACTTCAGGATTTCCCAGACGGACAGGGGCCGGGGAAAGACCCGCCTCTTTCACCTTTTCAACGCGGTGCCAGCCGCCCGTCAGGAGACGGCGGAACTGATGGTGTGGGACTGGCCGGGCGATGTCCGGCGCGTGCAGGTCCAGGACGGGCTGGGCCGGATTGTGGCCCATCAGGTATTGGAACAGGGGACCCATCCCTACTGGGGCCACCAGTACATGCGGGTGTTGATCCAAGCCAGTGTCCCGTCCTGCGGGTACAGCACCTATGTCCTCACCGAGTCGCAAGGCGGCGATCTGCCTTTGTCTTTCCCCCGCGATCTCAGAGTGGAACGGGCGCACGCGTTCATCCTGGAGAATGAATGGCTCCGGGTGGCGTTCGATGCCCGCACGGGCGCCCTCGCGTCGATGGTGGACAAGGGGACGGGCGAGGAACTCGTGTCAGCGGGCGCCGCCGGTGTCTTTCGCTTGATCCGCGAAGACGAGAGCCAGGGCATGACCGCCTGGACGGTGGGACGGCACATGAACGTGCAGGACCTGGTCGACAATGTGCGGATCCGCAGCGTGCCCGCCGGACCGGGCGCGATTCGGCAGGCGATCGTGGTGGAGACGGCATTTTCAAGTTCGACTCTGAAAACGACGATTTCCCTGGATGAGGGCAGTCCGCTGTTGCGCTATGACGTGGAATGCGATTGGCGGGAGATCGGCGAGCGCGACGCGGGGATTCCCCAACTGGGTTTCTATGTACCGCTGGCGTATGACTGCTCGCGCTTTGTCTATGATGTGCCGTTCGGGGTGGTCGAGCGGCCCGCCATGGACCTGGATGTTCCCGCCAACCGCTTTGCGGTCGCGGTCAACCAGGATACCGCGGGGCGGTCGCTGCTGCTTGCCACCGATTCCAAGTACGGGTTTCGCGGGCGGGACGGTTCGCTGGCGGTCACCTTGATCCGCAGCTCGTTTGATCCGGATCCGTATCCGGAGATCGGGAAACATGCGTTCAGCCTTTTCTTGAGCCCCGTATCGGGCGAGAACTCCCGTGACCTGATTCTGCGCGGCGCCGTGGCGAACCACCCGCTGAGTGTGGTGTCCGCGGCGCCTTCGGCGGGCGTGCTGCCGCTTGTGCAGAGCTTTCTTCGGATCGAGGAGGGGAGCGTGGCTCTGTCGGCGGTGAAAATGTCCGAGGCGGACGCAGCGGATGCGGCGGCGCATGCAGTCGCCCACAGGTGGATCGTCCGCCTGTATGAGACCGACGGCCGCCCGACCCGCGCGGTGCTGCGCTTTTTCAAAAACGTCGCCAAGGCGTACTTCGTGGATCTGAACGAGGAGGCTGCGGCGGGAGCCGTCGCACAGGCCAACGCACAGGGTACCCCGCAGGTCACCGCAGAGGGTGAGGATATCCAGCGCGGCGACAATGGGGCCCTCTCTTTTTCCGTCGCACCGTTCAGGGCCGTCAGCGTCTGCGTGGAGTTCGCGTGATCTCGGAGATATGGGATCGATCCGCGGTGTGAGTCCTTGTCTCTGGAGACAGGGACTCACACCGCGGATCCTCTCTATGATAGTGGAGTTTTCGCGCCGAGGGCTATTTTCACGAGACGGTGATCCATCAAAATCTAAGCCGATAGAACGCCACAGCTTGCCGGGCGGCGGTGCATCTCGGCGATTGCTGTCAGTGCAATATTCTTCCTCCCCTGTGTACAGCGGCTGTCTGTGCGGCGGTGGGACACGGAAGGATCACGTGGAAGACGCTTCCCTCTCCCTTTGTACTCTGGACAGTGATGCGCCCGCGGTGCATGTCCACGATCCATTTTGCGATGGAAAGGCCGAGTCCCGCTCCTCCTTCTGAGCGTTCGCGGACCTTGTCGCCGCGGTAGAAGCGTTCGAAAATATGCGTCATCAGTTCGCGGTCCATGGCGATGCCTGTGTCCTTTACGCGAAGCGACACGGCATGGGACTGGCGATCGAGCACGACGTCGATGCGGCCGCCTTCCGGTGTGTACTTGATCGCATTGTCAAGCAGGATCATGACCAGTTGCCGGAGGCGATTTACATCTCCGAAGACTGTGCGGTCACTGCCCGAAGCGGCAGGTCCATCGTCAACCGTGAGAGTGATATCTTTTTGCTCGGCAAGGAAGGACATGGTGCCGACCACTTCGCCGACCACTCCCGAAAGGTCGGCGCACTCCATTTCCAGAACGGCTTCTTGTGAATCCGCCCGCGCAAGGGTCAGGAGATCGGAGGTCAGCCGGGTCAATCGTCTGACCTCCGCTTTGGCGTTGCTCACCCATTCCAGATTTTGCAGACTGCATTCATCCGCATTGCACAGTACAAGGTCGAGATTGGTTTGAATGACAGCGAGCGGCGTACGCAACTCATGCGAAGCGTCACCCACGAATCGCTGCTGTTGTAACCAGGAACGGATGATCGGCCGCAATACACGACCGGAGACAGCGTATCCTGCGACAATGGCGACGATCGTGCCGCCAAGGCCGACCAGCCAGACAAGTTGTGCCAAGCGCATGAGGATGTCCATCTCGGGACCTACGAATTCTGCGATCTGCACAATGCCGGCGACGGCTGTCCCCCCGCCTGACAATGGAATGGAGATGACGCGGAACCATTCGTCCGTTCCGCGCACGCGCCATGTCGCAAAGGTCGGAGTCGTCTGGAATGTTGGGGAGAGAAGGGGAATGGCGCTGGCCAGCCCTGGATTGCTGGTTGTTATAATGGCGCCCGTCGGATTGCGGACGATGACGAGAAACAGCGGCCGCAGGACGGGAGATGACGACGTGCCGGGAAATGCGGGTGCACGCCCTCCCTGCAGGGCCATCTGCATGGCGCGGGGGTTTTGCAGCAACCACGCGGCGTCCTGCCGTAACCTGAAATCCAGGCGGCCGATGGTCATCTGGGATACGAAGAGATAGACGGTTGCGGAAGTGAGGAGAAACAGGGCTATGACAATTCCGGTCAGCAGCAGCGTCAATTTGATCCGCGCGCTCGTGAACAATGTCAGATCCCTATCAGGCGATATCCGACGCCGCGCAACGTTTCAATCTGGGGACGCTCTGCGATCGGATGTTCGGACAGATGAGATTCAAGCTTTTTACGTAGAAAATGCACATAGGTCTCCACGATGCCGACATCCGTGTCGATGCCCCATATTCTGTCGAGAATCAGTTCTTTTGGCAAAACTTTGTTCGGATGACGCAGAAAAAACTCAAGCACCTGGAACTGTTTGGACGAGAGAGACAGTGTGGCTGAGGCCATCGACACCGTGCGCGTGACGAGATCCACATGAAAGCAGCCGACCTCAAACGAATCTGTGCCAACGAGATCTCCGGATCGCCTGGTCAGGGCGCGGACGCGCGCCAAAAACTCCTGAATGGCAAACGGCTTGACAAGATAGTCATCGGCTCCAATGTCAAGACCGCGCACGCGATCCACAATCGAATCTTTTGCCGTGAGCATGAGAATCGGAGTGGAAGTGTGGTCTCCCCGCAGTCGCTCCACCAGCTCAAACCCCATCATGCCAGGCAGCATAACGTCGAGCACGAACAGGTCGTAGGTATTGTTCATGGCCAGTTCCAGTCCGCGCTCTCCGTCACGCGCCACATCCACTGTGTAGTGGTGGCTTTGCAGCAATTGCTGCACCGCTGACAGCAGCGCCGGTTCGTCGTCGACCAGAAGAATCCTCATGTTCCACACTCCCGCTGTTGAGCGATCTTATCCACCTTCCATAATACACTCCAGGCCTTAAGGAGCGCTTAAACTTTTAGAGGCAGTTCAAAAAGAGGTTGTTCAAAAAGGAGTCAGGGTTGACCTCTTTTTGAACAGGTTTTTTTACGAACGGCAATGAAAATACCGATTGACTCTACTGGGAAAAATATTCCATATAATTGAAGCAAAATTTGAGCAGGCCATGTTCTAATGATGCGGTAAAAGATCTTACGCGCAGACGTGATGCGTTCGATCAGGCGCAACGGGGGTTATCGTGTGAGCACAGTCATCCAGCCGCAGAGTGTATCGTCGCGGTCCAGAACAGGCAGGAGGCGGTGGATGTACGGCGGGATCGCGCTCGTTGTGGCGGCCGGCGGCGCCGCATTCGTGTACGCGCGGGCGCATCCCGCGGCGGAGACGGTTCCGGCCGCCAATATATATCAGGTAGGGTACGGCAACGTAACGCAGACTGTCGGAGCGAGCGCAACTGTTCAGGCGCCGACGGTGCTGACGCTCGGTTTTAACGGCGGGAGTGGAGTCTTGCAGACCGTAAACGCGCAGGTCGGTCAAACTGTGGGACGCGGACAAGTGCTTGCCACCCTTGATGATGCGTCGCAACGGATTCAGGTTATGGCGGCGCGAGCCGGCGTCATGCAGGCGCAAGCCAATCTGACGCAAGCCGAAGCGAAATTGACTCAGACCGAACAGCCGGCGACTCCGGCCACGATTGCGGCGGCGCAGGCGAATGTGACGAAGTCGCGTGTTTCCTTGAGCGGCGCAGAGCAACAGTTGAAGTATGACATCGCGCTCTACAATGATCGCGCGAGCTCGAAGCAGCAGTTGGTGAGCGCACAGGATGCGGTGACGGAGCAACAGGCAGCGCTGCAAGTTGCGCGGGTCAACTTGCAAAAGGAGAAATTGCAGGAGACCGCCACATTAAATGGGAGCACGCCGCAGGACATCAGTGTCTTGAGAAATGACGTGACCTTGGCGCAACAGGCAGTTGGCGCGGCCAATCAACAGTTGGCGCTGGCGCAGTCGAACCTGGCGATTTTGCAGCAATCGCTTCAGGTGGCGCAGCAGAATTTGGCCAATGATGTCCAGAACAAGGCGTCGGCGACGCAAATCCAGACTGATGAGGGAGCGGTGCGTCAAGCGCAACAGGGCCTGAACGGAGGACAGGGCGCACTGATTCAGAACCAGTCGGCCGTGCAGAATGCACAGGCTGCGCTCGTGAATGCCGAGAAGGCGCTTGCCGATGCACAGCCGTCGAGCGGGACGACGGCGGCAAAGATCGCGCAAAATGCATATGATCTGGCTCAAGTCAGTCTGCACCAGTCCGAGGTGCAGTATCAGGCCGCTGTCGCGAGCCTGGCCGTGACGCGCGCGATCTACAACGACCGCATCGCACAGCAGCAGCAGGTAAGCAGTGCGCAAAATGCTGTCGCACAGGCGCAGGCAGGAGTGCAGGGTGCGGTCGCAGCCTTGCGCGAGACCGTCCAGCCACCAAGCGCGGCGACGATCATCCAGGCCAAGGCTGCGGTGCAAAGCGCGCAGGGATCGCTCATGTCCGCCACGGCTCAGTTAGACACGGCGGAGCTTGCCATCGCAGACATGGTGCTCAAGTCTCCTATTTCAGGCGTTGTGACGCAGGTGAGCGGGATGGTTGGCGAGTCGATTGGCGGCGGTGCGACGCTCGTCACGGTCCAGCAGGCGACGCAAGGGAGTCTGCAACTGAATATCCAGGTGCCGGAATCGGAAATCGGTTCCGTACGGAAAGGCGATAAGGTGGCTGTGACGGCGACGGCGTATCCTGGACAGACGTTTGACGGAACCATCACGCAGGTTTACCCGACGCCCGCCATCGTGTCGAACGTGACGGAATATACGGTCCTCGCCAATGTTCACAACGTAAACGGCGAATTGCAACCCGGGATGACCGCGGATGGGGTGATCTCAACGAAAACCGTGAACCACACCGTGGTGGTCAATCCGATTTCATTGGTCCAGTTTGGCTCGATCCAGGGCGTCTACGTGGTGGGCAAGGCGCCCGCGGCCCGGGCGG
This sequence comes from Bacillota bacterium, assembly GCA_021821225.1. Next base: position 6,494 of record JAKACR010000083.1, read on the forward strand.
GGGGCAGGCGACGATTCTTTGGTGGCGGCGCGGGCGCTGCGGGAAGTCGCGGCAAGGGCTTTGGAGGCGGAGGATTTGCAGGCGGCGGCGCAGGATTTGCAGGCGGCGGTGGTACCGGCGGTATTCGCGGGCCGCGGACTCCTTATGGCAATAACGTCTACTTTCAACCGGTGCAAGTCGGTCTGCAGGGCGTCTCGACTGTACAAGTGGTGAGCGGACTGCGCGCTGGCGAGAAAATTCTGCTCGTGCCGCCTGCGAGCGCTGCGAGCGCCGCGAGCGGAACGGGCGCCGGTCAAGGCGCCGCAGGGGGCGGCGGCGGAGGCCGCGGCTTTGGCGGGCGCGGTCTCGGCGGCGGTCTGTTTGGGGGTTGACCGCGAATGACAGGGATAAACGGAGGATGCCGGCGTGAGTGCACTGATTGAGATGTCCGACGTCGTGCGTGAGTACTGGATCGGCGGCGAGCTGGTGAGGGCGCTGGACGGAGTCAATTTCACCATTGCCCAAGGAGAATTTGTGGCGATCATGGGCCCGTCCGGTTCAGGCAAGACGACCGCCATGAACGTCATTGGCTGCCTGGATCGCCCCTCTCGCGGATCGTACAAATTGGATGGACATGTGGTGTCGCAGATGAATGACAGGGAATTGGCGGAGTTGCGCAATCGGAAAATCGGATTCGTCTTTCAGCAGTTCAATTTGCTGGCGCGCACGTCCGCTTTCGAGAATGTCGAATTGCCCATGATGTACGCGGGCGTGGCACGCAAAGAACGCAGGAAATTGGCGATTGCCGCCCTGGAGCGCGTGGGCCTTGGACACCGCCTGGCGAACCGCCCGAATGAACTGTCCGGCGGTCAGCAGCAGCGGGTGTCGATTGCGCGCGCGCTGGTCAACCGTCCGGCCCTGCTTTTGGCGGACGAGCCGACCGGCGCCCTGGACAGTCGCACAACCGCAGAAATTCTCGAACTCTTTGAGGAATTGCATGCGCAGGGCAACACGGTCATTCTCGTCACACATGAACCGGATGTCGGACAGCGCGCGCATCGCGTGATTCGTTTTCGCGACGGGCAGTTGGAGGCGGATTCGGCTCGCAAGGAGGTCGCGCACGCGTGAGTGTGGTTGATACGCTGCGGATCGCCTTGCGCAGCATTGCCGCCAACAAGATGCGGTCCGGTCTGACGATGCTCGGCATCATCATCGGTGTCGCGTCCGTCATCGCTCTGTCAGCCCTGGGACAGGCGGAGACGATCGGGATCACAAAGCAGATCGAGTCGCTTGGAACCAACCTGTTGACCATCTCTCCCGGCGCAGCCGGTGTTAGGGGCGTGCAACTCGGACTCGGCAGTTCCAGCACGCTGACGTACGCAGATGCGCAGCAGATTGCGCAAAACGATCCAGGGGTGGCGTACGTCTCGCCGTTGGTGCAGAGCAACACACAGGTTGTGTACGACGCCAACAACGACTCGGTCACCGTGCAGGGCACATCGGGCCAGTATGCGGCGATGAAAGGCCTTGCGCTTGCGCAAGGGAGTTACCTGACCGCGCAAAACGTGAAGGACGGCGCGAATGTGGCGGTTCTTGGCAGTGATATTGCACAGATTCTGTTCGCCGGCACGGGCGCAAGTCCGATTGGCGCGACGATTGACATCAGGCAGATCCCGTTCACGGTCATCGGCGTGTTGTCCACACAGAATTCCACCGGCTTCCAAAATCCCAATGACAACATTGAGATCCCGATCACGACGGCGATGAATGAGTTTTCCGGCTCGTCGTCCGTCGGTTCCATACTGGTCTCCGCGCAATCGCCCGCCGTGATGAACCAGGTCGAACAGGAGATCACGTCCACGCTGCGCTTCTTGCATCACCTGAGCGCAAGTCAGGTGAGCGACTTCCAGATTTTCAATCAGGCGACGACGCTCAGCGTCCTCAGCTCGACCACGCAATTGCTTACAGAGATTTTGACGGGCGTGGCGGCGATTTCGCTCGTTGTCGGGGGCATCGGCATCATGAACATCATGCTCGCGTCCGTGACCGAACGAACCAGGGAGATCGGCATCAGGCGGGCTGTCGGCGCCACGCGGGGCGCCATTTTGCTGCAGTTTCTCATGGAGGCGGTGACGCTCAGCGTGACTGGCGCTCTCATCGGCGGTCTGCTGCTCGGCGTGGGCGGTTCAGAACTCGCGGGGCGTCTCACTCATATGGGCAATCTGGTCACGCTTGCGCCCGTGCTCTACTCGATTGGTTTCTCGCTTGTCGTAGGAGTGGTGTTCGGACTCTATCCTGCGCGCAAGGCGGCCAATCTCAATACGATCGACGCTCTGCGGTATGAATGACACTGAGGGTCCGGATGGAGGGGCTATGGTGAAGCGATTTTCGACAGGTGCGGCAAGCGCCCTGCTGGTTTTTGGGTCCCTGCTTTCTCCTGCCTACGGAGCTGTGGCGGGCAACGCGCTCTACACGGATGTTGCGGCGGGCGCATATGGGGCGAATCAGATTGTCACCCTCTCGGAGGATGGTTACCTGCACGGGTTTTCCAATGGGACATTTCGCCCGAATGACGTCATCACGCGCGGCGAATTTCTCGTCTATTTCATGGCGGTTGCGCAGAATACCACGCATGTCGGTCCGCGTTCGAAGTCCAGAACGTACTTTTCCGATGTTCCGCCTGGCAGTTGGCTCTTTTCCTACATCGGCGCCGCCGTGAGCGCCGGGTGGCTCACTCCCGCGGGCAAACAGGGGGCGAAAACAGGCGGACGCTTCGGGGCCAATGCGGCCGTGACGCGCCAGGGCGCCGCCGCGCTGTTTGTCAGTGCGATGGAGCGCGCCGGACGCCTGCATCTGCCAGCGGGCGTGCTGCCTTTGCAGTATGCGGATAACGCGGGGATCTTCCGCGGCGTGAAGCAGTCTGCGACCGCAGCTCTCAATCGCGCGAGCGCGGCCATCGTGCTGTACAACATGCTGGCGTGGATGGACGGCACACTGCTGCCGAAAGGCGATGTACCCGTCGTGTCCAGCAAGAGCCAGGTCGTAGACGCCACTGCCATTGTTCCTCTGACCGTCTCGCTGCGCACGGCGACGGGACGAATCGCGTCAGTGCCTGCGCATGCGCAGGTGTCGTACGCTGTTCAGGGGACTCCCGCAGGCGCCATCGTGATCGCGCCGACGCATTCGCTGATCATGACCAGCCCGGGCGTTTATCGGGTAGTCGCGACCGTTGACGGAGTCGCGTCCGCCGCGTACAAGATCACGGCAGTCCAACAGCCGGCGGCGATCCAGGTGAGCGCCGCGAGGTCGCTGCTTGTGGCCGACGGGACGCAACAGGACGTGATCACCGCCACGGTGGTCGATGCGGCGGGGCAACGGATGGCGGGGTTCAATGGAACCGCCGCGCTCTTGCCGCTTTCTTACGGGACGTACGTCAATCCGGCGACCGGGGCGCCGATCACGTCCGTGGCTTTTTCCGGAGGCATCGCCCATTTTGCGGTCCAGGCGGGCACGTCAGGCGGTGTGAGCGACATGGTGTCGTTGCAGGACCTCGCACCGAAAGGCGGACTGCCGCTCGGATCCATTAACTACGGGTCCGTGATGGTGCAGTACACATGGCCCAATAACCATGTGAGCGCGGTTCAGTTGTCTCCCGCGGCCATTTCTCTGACGGCGGACGGTGAGC
>JAKACR010000084.1 GCA_021821225.1 Bacillota bacterium
GGGGGGGGGGGGGACGAGCATCCACCCGGTGCGGGATGAAGTCCAGTCGAGATGTGCAATCTTTCCAGTCCCACGCCATACAATTTTCCAGGTAAGACGACTTTTCAAGTGTGACACGCGGGCAATTTCTGTGATGTGTCGTGCCCGTGACGTGGCGAGGGCCATCCAGAGTCCTCCGGACGGATTGGGCGCCAACGCCGCAATCGGGTATGTTTGCTGTCCAATGGCATACCAGGGAAGACGGTCAAGCGAAGCCGAAGAGGTTTCACTCCTCCTGCCGGACGTTCAATGGACTGTTTAGGGGCAAGCGCCCCTGTTTGTGTCTCGGGACTGGTCCATCAGAAGATGCTGGTTGTACTTCCCGTTAACGATCCCGATGACAAAAGCGCTGGACACAATTATTCCTGCAACAAAGATGATTATGGTCGATCGCCATTGCCCCATTACTCCGCCCTCCCTTGCGGGGACATCGGGACTCCTGACGGTGATGGTTCACGGTCCGCACAGGGGGCGAGAACGAGGATGGAGGAGTCGGCGGCCATGACGGGATCGCGCTCCACACCGAGGATCACGTCGTTCTGCTGGGCCACCCCCAGAACGAATCCTCCGTGGCGCGTACGCACTTCACTGAGAGGCAGTCCAATCCATTCTGATTTTATGGGCCGCTCCGAAATGCAGTAGGCGTCAGAGTTTACGATGCGCAACAGGAGCTGCGCGGCGTGGGGCGCCTCCAGGCTCTTGGCGAGCGTATGGCCGAGCAGATCGTCCGTGGGTACGGTGAGCGAGACGCCAAGATCATGCAATGCTCTGGCGACCTTTTCCGAACGGGTGCTTACGATCAGAGGGATGTGTGGCGCCAGATGGCGCACGGCGATCGCGATCTCAAGCACTTCACCGTCTGTTGGAGCGGTGATCAGGGCCTGTTTGGCGTTTGTGACACGGGCACGCTCAAGCAGTGCTTCCTCCGCAGGGTCGCCTTTGACAAAGGGGACTTCGGAAGGCAGCAGCCCGTTCTCCAGATTGGCGATGATAACGATGGGTTCATGGGCCGCGCGCAGAGCGTTCAAGACGATTTTCGTCTCCGCCAGAAAGCCAAGAATCAGCGTATGTCCTGTTTGTGGCAAAGGAGTATCCATTTCAAACAACCTCCGCATTTTGAACTCCACGATGTGGGCGGACATGACTGCAAATAGCGCGCCGATCACCGGAATGACCGTGAGCATGACACCCATGGCGATGACGCGTCCCACCGTGTTGCTGGGCGTCACATCTCCGTATCCAACGGTGGTCGCTGTCGTAACGGCCCAGTACAGGCCCGTGAAAAAAGAGCGGTGTTCGAAATGGGCGAAGAGGACGCCCCCCAGAATGATCCCCAAGACGGACAGGCTTACCAGCAGCCAGATGCTGCGCCGGGGGAATCGGTTCAACAGGGCGGCAAGCAGTGGTAACACAGGAATTCCTCTTTTCAGCCACGTTTGTGGCAGTATCTTCCGCAGAGGGCGGCCGGAGATCCCTGTTTGCCGTCACAGATCAACCTGCCCTCAAGCCCTTGCCGCACAACCCCTGCAAGTTCCTGTTTGGCATCGCGGGTGTGTCCATCGACTGCCATAGCGGGCGCAAGCGCTCTCTGTACAGTGTACCGCATCGTCTGCTCCGTCAGGAAGGAGATCTGCGGATGGCGTCGCTTGATGGGGCGGCGGTCATTTGGAATAGTTCCTGAGACTCATCCGACAATTTTTTTGGGGGGGGAAGGGGGCGGCGCACACTCCATCATGTCACATCAGCGGATGTCCCAGCAATAATAACGCTTTCATAAGTTTATTTGCGATCTGCAGTGCCTACGCCCGAGTTTGGGCCGGGGCGGATATCATAAGCCCATTTGCGCCGCCCCACCCAGATCCACCCTCTTCGCGCCGAAAAACCGCAATCGTTAATTTTGTGAAATTTGCATTTGGATAAAGGATACCGTAGATAAGGTTCGAACCTAACATATCCACGACGCCGACAAAAGTCCGTCTTCCAACACACCGCCGATAGGCCCTTCCCGTACGAGCCAGTTCCGCACATTGAGGCCGCCGTGGTGCGAGACAGGAGGACCGCTCCACGGGGGGCGCGGCAAGAGCCGACTCCCACATGCCGGACACCGCAGGATCACCATCGAACCGTGCCAGCCAATAACGGAAGTCATCATGGTGCTCGAAGGCGCCCACTCCGGACGGGGCAGCATACTGGCGCATTCGGTGCAGATTGTGTCCCGCCGCCACGCCGATATCAAACTGGACCTGCTGTGAATGGGCGGCGAGTGGTAACAGAATTGAGGATCCCGGAGGTGACCTGCACAGATCGCATGGCAGCTTCTCGCATAGGGTCAGCGCCAGTTCCATCTGGCTCAGGCCCGCAAAGCGTTCCGCGCTCCAGCGATTTTGTTGTCGCCGATAGACATATTGCTTGTATGGCAGGCGTGACTTGCAGATATATCGGGAAGCAGGAGGGGATCGCTATGGGTGTGGCGACGCGTGGACTGCCGCCGTGGTTGGAACTGTACAGAGAGGAGATTAAACGGATTGTCGCAAAGCGTGACGCGAGAAATATCCGATTGTTCGGATCACAGGTAAGGAGGGTGCAACCTCAGCGCGGTGTTTTGTCTCCCGGACATTCCGGTCATCCAATCTACATTGGCATCATAATCGGATTATTTCGTCTGGTCAATGCGCACGTGCGACGCCGTCCGTTGGCAGTCAGTCAAACGGTGAAATTATGCTATGTTTGCAGTGGTGTTGACGATCGATTGCGTGAGAGGAGCGGTACGATCGCATGGAGCAGGAACCGCCGATCCAGAATGCGGTGGCCATGGACCTGTTTCTCCGCATTGCCATGCACCGGATGACCGATCACTACCTGATCAAACTTCAGCGGGCCATCCGGGCGATGGATCAGGAGCGACTGTGGAGACATCCGTCCGTGTCGGCAAATTCCACGGGCGGGATCGCCCTGCACATCGTCGAGCATGTGCGCAGAAGTACCGCAAGATTGACGGAGAGATGCGCGGCGGGACGCACAGCGGAATCCGCGATGGCTGACAGCGCCGCCGAGGGCCAGGGGATCGAGGGGCATTTTCCGGACGTTGACCTCTCGCCCGACAGACTGGCGACGATCGTGGAGTCCGCGTTTGATGGATGGCGCGAAGTGATGGGGCGGATATCGCCGCAAAGCTGGCAGGCGGACGACATGCATCACCTGTTTCACTTGGTCGAGCATACGGGATACCACTTGGGACAGATTGTGGATCGGGTGCAGGTGACGGCGTCCGTGTCGTTCCGGTTCTGTCAAAACGGGGTCAACGAGCGTGAACTGCGACGGCTGATCGAGAACCGATAAACGCCCGCAACCAGGCACTCCTCTCTGACCAGTGCGTGTGGGGAGACTGTGCTCATTACCCGAACAGATCTCAGGATGCTTCTGGGGTATATGGGATAAACCAAATTTCGATTACGGCTGTGGGAACACATCTCCCGCGGCTGCTCCGTTCCGCGTGGGGATCAACAGTCCAGTGCTTTCGGCGCCGGCGCGCCACCATCGGCAGGATGAAAAGTGAGCTTGGGGGAGGGCCCATATGCTGGGCCGTCGCGAGTTGTGCGGCGCAGCCGCGCTGTTTGAGCAGGGGCACAGCATATGGGCCCTCCCCATGCACAGGCTCAGGCGAAGGTATTTTCAAGATAGACGGACATACGGAGTGATGACGGGTGATCGTGATGAAAATTCCCCGGGAACGCAAGACCGTGTTGACAGACAGTATCCGGGAGTATGTCGCGGCGGAAATGTCCATGGAAATAGGCAATCTCGCGGCGGAGAATCTGCTGGATTTTATGCTGAAGCAACTCGGACCGCTCATTTACAACCAGGCGATAGGTGACGCCCGCGCCGTCGTCATGCAGCAGATGGAGCGGGTCGAGGAGGAGGTCTATGCGCTGGAACAGCCGCTGGACTGGACAGAGCGCAGGTGAGACCGCCATGTGCGGCGCATCCGTACACCATGGAATCATGGAAATGCGAATTCGGTCAGGCGTCGCAGACGGCGAGGTACAGATAAGCGCGTATGTACCGGGTATGGATCCGGTCGGGCGAATTCGCAGTCTGCTGTCGGATCGGTGTGGAGATGGGCTTCATCCATCTCTCTGAGGAGGGGTTCCTTGGCCGCTGTCGGAATTTTCCTCATTGTCACATCGGGATTGTTGCATGCTGTATGGAACCTGTTCGCCAAGCGGAGCCTGGACAAAACTGCCTTCCTGTGGTGGATGCAGGTCGTGGCGACGCTCGTCTATCTGCCGTGGGCCGCACCGGCGCTACTGCACCGCGCAATCCCCGCGGACGGCTGGTGGCTGCTCGTCCTGGCCGTCCTTGCGCACGCGCTTTATGTCACGCTCCTCTCCCGGGCGTACAAGGCAGGCGACCTGTCGCAAGTCTATCCTGTGATGCGCGGCATAAGTCCGCTCCTCGTTCCGGTGATCGGGGTGACACTGCTCGGGGAACGCCTGTCTATGCCCGGATGGCTTGGCGTGGCCTGCATTGTCGCCGGGATCTGGATTCTCGGCGACTGGCGCGCAAAGCGCGCGGAAGATGGGAGCAGGCGGTCCGGGCGCCGGGCCTTCCGGCTCTCCTTGGCGGTGGGACTGTCGATCGCGTGTTATACTTCATTGGATAAAGTCGCCCTTCGTTATGTACCCGCCATATCCCTCAATGACGCGGGCAATCTGGCCAACGGGCTCGCACTCTCCTGGGCGGCCGTGCGGTCGCGGGCCGCGGTGTCGGAGTGGCGCGCGAACCGGGGCACCATTCTCCTTGGCGGCGTCATCGCACCCGGCGGCTACCTGCTCTTCCTGTACGCCCTGGATCGGCTGTCGCTCGCGCAACTCGCGCCCATGCGGGAGATCGGCATTGTATTTGGCACGATCCTAGGTATCACTGTGCTGAAGGAAGGGCAGAGCGCCCGGCGGATAGCGGCGGCGGGGATCATCACCGCGGGCGTCGTATTGCTCGGGATGTTCGGATGAGTTTCACGGGGGGATGCGCGGATGATCATCCCGGAGGCGTTTCTGGCGAGAATGGGCGCTTTGCATGGCCGTGCGGGCGAGGCGTGGGCACGCGGCCTGCCTGAGTTGCTGGACAGGTGCGTGACCCGTTTCGCTGTCCACCTGGAGACTTCTTTTTTAGCGGACCTGTCGTGGAATCTGGTCGTGCGGGCAAGGCGGCGCGACGGTGCGCCAGCCGTCTTGAAGATTGGGTTTTCGCAAGTGGAATTGGTTCGGGAACGGCGCGCGCTGACGGAGTTCGCCGGGCGCGGCGCGGTCCGCGTGCTGGATGCGGACGAGGGAGCAGGCGCACTGCTGCTGGAACGCATTGAACCTGGGACGCCGCTGTCCGCGATCGAAGACGACCAACAGGCCACGGAAATCTTTTCCAGTGTGTTCGCGCGTCTGCACGGCCCTTTCGGTGCAGCTTTCGGCTTGCACTCTCATCGCTATCCAGAGCCCGCGTCGGCAGGGGGTGGCTATCCGTCAATCGAAGAGCACTTTGCGGCTCTTGCGCGTTACAGCCGGCGCTTCGCCGGGGGCGCCGGAGGTGGCGGGCCGTTGCCGGACAGGTGGGTGAAGCGTGCGGAGGATGCCCTGACGGAACTCGTTTCCTCCACTTGCGAGCCCGTGCTGCTGCACGGGGACCTGCATCATGACAATATTCTGCGCCGTGACAACACCCTGCATCATGACAACATCCTGCGGCAGCACGACAGTCTGCAGCGCGGGGCGCCGGACAGAGGGGTGGAGTGGGCTGTCATTGATCCGAAAGGGATCGTCGGCGATGTGCACTTCGACGTGATCCAGTACCTGCTGAATTATCCGGCGCGCGGCGACGATCCGCGCGTCGTGCTGGGAAGGCGCATTGCACTTTTGGCGGACAGTCTGGGACTCGATCCGTCGCGCATTATAAAGTGGGGTAAAGCGCGCGGTGTGCTTGAAGCGTGCTGGAGTCTGGAGGATGGCGGCGACTGGAGCGAGGGCATCCGGATCGCGGAGCGCTTTGCCGCCTGTCCTGTGTGACGGTACGCATGAGATGCATGGGTCCGTTGAATCGGGTGTGCTGGCAGCCATACAATACCGACAGTCACGCAATCCGGGCATCAGATGTTCCATCCGGATCAGGAAAGTGGATGTCGGATCGCATCGTGCGCAGAGAGTGCGCACAAAGGAGGTGGGCGGGTTGTACTTCAAGCCGAGGTTTGAGAACGATGTCCCGGTCTCCCTTCGCTCCTGAGCCGGGACGATATGAGAACAACCTCTATAAGGGGCATGTGGCAGCCTGCTGCGCGGAATGGACGGCGCTTCGCGTCCCGTGAACGCGGAGCAGGAAGTCCACCATGTTCCATTGTCCCTTCGTCAGGAGTACGCCAGAGTGACCACATGGCGGAGGGGATGACAGACATGAACAAGCGGTGGATCGGTGGTGTGTATCTGGCTTTGGCCGCCAGCATCTGGGGCGGTATGTACGTTGTCAGCAAGATCGTGCTGGAGGATGTCCGGCCGCTTGCGCTGCTGTGGTTGCGCTATATCGTCGCCCTGGTGGTGCTGGCGCTTGCCGCCGCCGCGACCCGACAGTCGTGGCGCATTCGCTGGCGCGACACGCCACTGATTGCGGCGATCGGGGTCATCGGCTACGCGGTCTCCATTTGGGCGCAGTTTCTCGGCACGGCGCTGTCGTCCGCGCAGACGGGAGCGATGGTCACGTCCACGACGCCGGCGTTCATGGCGGTGTTCGGGCGCATCCTGCTGGGTGAGAGATTGACACGGCGGCGCACGCTGGCGATCGGAGTGGCCACGGCTGGCGTGCTCCTGATCGTGGGCTTCGGCGGCTGGGGCGGGTCGATGCGACTGGGCGCGCTCGTTCTTGGCCTGGCCGCGCTCACGTGGGCGCTGATGTCGGTCCTTGTGAAGCACGTTCCGGAGGAATATTCACAGCTCGTGGTGACGACCTACGCCATCCTGGTCGCGATCGCGGTCGTCACGCCCGCCGCGATCGGTCAGATACGCGGGATGGCGGGAATGCTGGCGCAGCCGGCGCTCTTTGGCGGCGTGCTCTATCTCGGCGTCGTGTCGACGGCCGGAGCCTTTTTCCTCTGGAATAAGGGACTGCAGTTGATGGACGCCGCCAGCGGCGGGCTGTACTTTTTCCTGCAGCCGATCGTCGGCGTCGCGCTCGGCTGGCTGGTGCTCGGCGAGCGGGTCGGCGCCTCATTCTGGGCTGGTTCGGCGCTGATTCTCGGCGCCGTGTGGCTGTCGCAGACATAAGTCTGCTGTGGGGAGCGGGTTTTAGGGGACTTTATCACGAGTCTCCTAGCCCATGTTCCCCGGCAGGACAAGGCGCAAGCCCGCTGCGGCGACGGTGCCCGCGACCAAGGTCCACAGCGGACTTTTTGTCCGCCACGCGATGACAAGAGCGACGATGCTTGCTCCCCAGAATGCGTAATCCGGCTGTCCATGCACAGCCCGGTGCAGAAAAATGGACGGCGCGGCCAGCGCGGCAAAGACGCCGATCGGAATATGGCGCAGTCCCTTCCGGATGCGGGGCGGGAGAGAAAGGGAGCGGCCCAGCAGCAAGGGCGGGAAGCGCGTGAGATAGGTTGCCAGCGCGGCGAGTGAGATGGCGGAGAAGAGACCGGCAGCATTCATTTATTGTACACCCCCACAAGGAATGCTGAGAGCGCCCCGGCGAAGACGGCGCCTGACGTACGAAACCAGTGGTAAGCCAGTGTCGAGGTCGCCGCGGATAATAGGGCCGCGGCGACGTGACGGCGCTGTTTCATCTGTGCGGCCAAAAGACCGAGAAATGTGCCGGTATACGCAAAATCAAGGCCGAAGCGGGCGGGATTGCCGATCAGGCCGCCGAGTCCGAATCCCACGGCCGAACTGAGCAGCCAGGGAGCGAAGACGGCGGCGCCTGCTCCGGCGAAATAAGCGACTCGCACCCGGTTGTGTTCCGCCTCGACTGCGGCGACGCTGTAACTCTCATCCGTCAGCCCGTGCGCCAGCCAGGCGAGATGCCGCTTGCGCACATGTTTGAGCGACTGGCCCAGCGTCAAGCCGTATAGGATCTGGCGCGCATTGATCAGAAAGGTGCTGCCGACAATCGTCCATAGCGCGGCATTTTGGTGCCATAACGCCAAAATGATATATTGGGACGCGCCGGCGAAGACGAACGCGGACATGGCAAGCGTCTGGATAAGCGACAGGTGGTTGGCGCCGCGCGCCAGTGCCCCGTACACCATTCCGTAGGTAAAGACACTGAGAGAAAGCGGGAAGGCGTCGACGAGCGCCCGGCTGAACCCTTTTGGCGCATCTCCACCGTGTGCGACACTTGCTGGTGCGCAGCGCTCTGCTTGCATCGGACACCCTTCTGTGCGTTAAAATATAAATATTGTATTATATAACATACGAAACGGGGCGATTCAATATGGAGAAAGAGGAAATGTCGGCGCGCATCGGGGAACGGTTGCGTCACTATCGCCAGCAGCGCCAACTATCACTGGACGCCTTGGCGGACGTGACGGGCGTCAGCAAGCCGATGCTCGGACAGATCGAACGGGGTGTATCCAATCCCACGGTGTCCACCCTGTGGAAGATCGCGACCGGACTCAGGATTCCGTTCACGGCGCTCATTGCAGAAAATTCATCCCTCCAGCTTCTGCGTGCGGAGGAACAGACCAGGATCGTCGAGGATAGCGAGCGGTTCGAGGTTCATAGCACCTACTCTGTTCAAGGGGTGCCGTTTGAAACGTACCGGGTGCGATTGCATCCGGGGTGCCGACGCGCGGCCCAGCCGCACGGATTCGGCGTGATGGAGTCCATCACGGTGCACCGCGGGCAATTGACTATGGAGGTCGGCGGGGATGTTTATGTTCTGCGGCCGGGGGATGCTCTGTCGTTTTCGGCGGATACTCCGCATGTGTATCGGAATGCGGGGGAATCGGCGTGCGAGATCAGCATGGCCATCCTGTACCAGGGCGGGCCATGACGGGAAACGAACTTGCATGGACTTGCACGGACTTGCCAGGGCCCGCGCATCTTCTAAATTCTTGCGGGCCGGAGACCCGGCGGTGATCCCCGCGTCATTTACGGGGCGCTGACGCTGGGGGAAAGGATGGCAGCGAGAAAGCGGAGGGAGAGCGTGTTGGAACGAGACGCCTGATTGAACAGGTCCGAAAGCATGCCGGGCACGTTGCGGATATCCTGACCATGGACGCCTTGTTTGCGAAGGCTCCAGTCATCCCATGCCGCGCTGGATGCGCGCAGGACGGTGAACCTCATGTACACGTTTGTGTACGAGCATCTGCATCACTTTCGGGAGTGGAACATTCCGCTCCAAGACGTGATCCAAGAAATCAAAGAGCAGATTGTGTGTTTATGCATTTCTGCCGCCCGTGGTTGTGGAACTATCGGGCAAAGATCTAAGAGAGAGGTAAGTCCGGTATTGGAGGTTTTCTGCCATGGACAATGGTTTTATTAGTGTCGGGGCGGCTGGAGTCGTATTTTTCGAGGAACGTGTTCTCTTGGTCCGCTTAAACTACGGACTGCACCAAGGGCGCTGGACGATTCCCGGGGGCTTCGTGGAGATAGGCGAATCTCTGGAGGAAGGGGCGGTGCGAGAGGTTTTGGAGGAGACTGGGGTCCGGACGAGACCGTCGCGGCTTGTCGGACTGCGGTCCGGCGTGAAGAAATGCCTCGGAGGCGACTGAAACCAGCCTGTACATCGTGTTTGAGCTCGAGTATCTGTCCGGTGACCCGGCACCGGACAGGCAGGAAGTCACACAGGCGGCTTTTCGTGATATCGATGAAGCGCTGGAGGATCCTGATGTCCTCGTGCTGACGAAGGACATGATCCGCAGCGGACGCCGAACAGGCGGACTGCAAGCTATCGATCGCGAGAGCGAGTATGCTGCTGCACGCTACCGTCATTTCCAACCGTACGTTATCCGAAACTAGGAGGCTGTCTCCGTAATTTCGAGATATCCGGGTCGAAAGTCCGCCGCCGCGGTTTGTCTGCGTCGCCGGCGGGTTTCACGGCCCGTTTCTCTTACTGTTGCAC
>JAKACR010000085.1 GCA_021821225.1 Bacillota bacterium
CCGAGTCCAACCTCGTCGGCAAGCAGCGCGCGACCGCGCAGATCGTTGATCGCACGGGTGGCTGTGGCGATCTGGTGTTCAAACGGGACCAGGTTGGGCAGCAGTGAGAGACAGGTCAATCCGTCAAACGACAGGGAGAGAGATTCCTGTTCCGCCTCATAGGCGAGCCGGAACATGGACCATTTGCCCGCCGGCATTCCTCCGCGGGAAACGAGGTTGTCCTGCAGATCGTGACTGATCTCGTAACGGTACATGTTTGGCGAAACCTCCCATCTGCAGTATGTCCCTTTATGCGAGTGGCGATAAGGCGGGATTCCATGTATACTGTGTTGAGGAATGATCGCCTGCTTATCGGACTTTACACATGTGCCTAGGCGCGCGGTTTGACAACGGAACAAGCGGATGAGGATTGCGGGAGAGAGCGGGTGAAACCGCCGCCGAAGGAGCAATCCGGGAGGCCGGTCCCGGAGAATCTCTCAGGCAAGCTGTACCGCAATGTGACGCGACTCTGGAGAGCGCTATTTCGCTTCTGGGAATAGCCACCAAAGGGGAAAGCCACGGTCGATTATCGGTCCGTGGGGCAACTCTCAGGTAACGGGACAGAGGGGATACCAGGCGGGAGACACGGGACGGATCGGTTTTTGGATTTTATCCCAGGTCTCCGAGGTATCCTCTTTTTTGTGCTCTGCCCACTTTTTGAACAACCTCTTTGTGGTTTGTGCCAAAAGGGTCAGAAATACGAGGAGGAGTCAGGAACATGTCGGCATCCCTTCGCCGCACGCCGCTTTTCCCGCTCTACGCCCGTTACGGCGGACGGACGGTCGATTTCAACGGCTGGCTGATGCCCGTCCAATTTTCGGGCATTCTCGCAGAACACGCCGCAGTGCGCGAAAAGGCGGGGCTGTTTGACGTGTCGCACATGGGCGAAATCGAGGTCAGCGGCGCACGCGCTTTCGCCGCGCTGCAGTGGCTGCTGGCCGACGACGTGTCCCGATTGCCCGTCGGGCGCGCCATGTATAGCCCCGTGTGCCATGAGAACGGCGGCACGGTGGACGATGTCGTCGTCTACCGCCTTGCGGACCACCGCTATCTGGTCGTGGTGAACGCAGGCAACATTGAGAAGGATCTCGCCTGGTTCCAGCGGCATGCGCGGGGCGCGACGGTGGTCGACCGCTCGACGCAGTATGCGCAACTGGCGCTTCAGGGTCCGCTTGCAGTCGCCATTTTGTCCGATGTTGCGGGTGGTGCCATCGCGGAGGTGCCGTACTACGGCTTCGTACAGGATGTGTCCGTATGCGGATGCCCTTGTCTGGTGTCGCGCACCGGGTACACAGGGGAGGATGGTTTTGAATTATACATGCGGCCGGATTGCGCCGAAACGGTCTTTGCCGGACTGCTCGCATCTGGCGCGGCGAAAGGTCTCGTGCCCGCGGGACTCGGGGCACGCGATACGCTGCGCCTTGAGGCGAGACTCCCGCTGTACGGACATGAACTGGCAGACGACATCACGCCGCTTGAGGCGGGGCTGCAATCGTTCGTCAAGTGGGAAAAGGGAGATTTTTGCGGCCGGGAGGCCCTGAAACAGCAGGCTGACGGCGGTCTGCTGCGAAAGTTGCGCGGCTTCACCCTGTTGGAACGCGGCGTTCCTCGCGCGGGGCACACGGTGCACGCGGACGGGCCGTCAACCGATGACGCCGTGATCGGCCGCGTGACAAGCGGCACCATGAGTCCGACGCTAGGGAAGGGAATTGGGCTCGCGCTGATGGACCAGGGCCGTGGTTCGCCCGGTGAGCGCGCGATTGTCGATGTGCGCGGCCGCCGCATCCCGGCGCAGTTTGTCAAGGCGCCCTTTTACCGGCGGACCACCTGATCTTAAGAGACACCCATACCGTAAAACTCGCCGGATATAGGGCAGGGCACCGGCCCAGCGAATTTTCATCCTGCCGAAAAGGGGAGTTGTCCCTATGAAATCATTTGCCTACCTGCCCCACACAGAGGACGACAGAAGTGTCATGCTGGACCGTCTTGGCATGCGGGACGCGGGCGACCTGTTTGCCGATATCCCGCCGGTTATCCGGCTGGATCGTCCCCTTCGCCTCCCCCCCGAGCTTGGCGAATGGGAGTTGCTGCAGGACCTGCGCGCACTGGCGAACCGCAATCTCACCGTGGACGATGCGATTTCACTGCTTGGCGCGGGGGCGTACAATCACTTCATCCCGAGCGCGGTGGAAGCGGTCGTCGGCCGGTCTGAGTTTTATACGTCGTACACGCCATATCAACCGGAAATGAGCCAGGGGATGCTGCAGGCGACGTATGAATACCAGAGTCTCGTCGCGGAACTGCTCGGCCTGGATGCGGCAAACGCATCGCTTTACGACGGCGCGACGGCGGTCGGAGAGGCCGCGGTCATGGCCTGCGCCCACGCTCGGCGCAACAAGGTGCTGGTATCGGCCACCGTCCACCCCGAGTACCGGGCGGTGCTGCGCACGTACGTGCGCGGTCAGCGTATCGAAGTGCGGGAGCTTGGCGCACTTGGCCATGCGCTGCGGAAGGAGACGCTGGAGGAGGCGATCGCGGATGACTGCGCGGCGGTGGTCGTGCAGTATCCGAACTTTTTCGGTTCCATTGAGGATGTCCGCGCGTTTGCCGAGTCGGCCCACGCGGTTGGGGCACTGCTCATCGTGAGCGCGAATCCGATTGCACTCGGCATTCTGGAGGCGCCGGGCCGGCTTGGTGCCGACATCGCCGTGGCGGAGGGCCAGCCGCTTGGCAACGCGCTTGGTTTCGGCGGACCGTATCTCGGCGTGATGGCGGCCGCGCAACCGCTCGTGCGTCGCCTTCCGGGAAGGATCGCCGGACAGACGAAAGACCGCGCGGGTCGCCGCGGGTTCGTCCTTACGCTCCAGGCGCGCGAACAGCACATCCGGCGAGAGAAGGCGTCGTCCAACATCTGCTCGAATCAGGCGTTAAACGCGCTCGCGGCGGCTGTCTACCTGTCGTGCATGGGGCCGCGGGGCCTGCGCGAGGTGGCGCGGCAGTGTTTTGACAATGCCCACTACGCGGCCGCGCGTTTCTCGCAGGCAGGGTTCCCTCGCAGCGGTGCGGACCCGTTTTACCACGAGTTCGTCCTGCCGCTCGGGCCGCGCGCTGTAGAAATCCGCGCGGATCTCCTGCGCCACGGGATTCTGCCCGGACTCGAACTGGGGGAATACGATCCGGAACTGGCGGGCAACGCACTGGTGGCATTCACCGAACTGACCGGCAGGGCGCAG
Source organism: Bacillota bacterium (assembly GCA_021821225.1). The sequence continues at coordinate 3,273 of JAKACR010000085.1, forward strand.
ATTGACGCGGTTGCAAAGCGATTGGAGGCGTGGGCGTGACAGTGACAAATCGCGACACGACGGATTATCCACTGATATTTGAACGCAGCCGGCCGGGCCGCACGGCTTGGAGCCTGCCTGCGCCGAGCGTACCGCGTGAACCGCTGGAGGAACACATTCCCCCCGCGTACCTACGAAAGACTCCGCCGGATCTGCCGGAGGTCAGCGAGGTTGAAGTGATCCGCCATTACACGGGTCTGTCACAACGCAATCACGGCGTTGATTCAGGGTTCTATCCGCTCGGATCGTGCACCATGAAATACAATCCGAAGCGAAACGAGGCTGCCGCTCGACTGCCCGGATTCACCCGAATTCATCCTTTGCAGCCAGTGGAGACGGTGCAAGGCGCGCTTGAGTTGTTCAAACGGCTGGAAGAGTACTTGGCCGAGATCACGGGAATGGATGCGATTAGCCTGCAACCCGCGGCCGGGGCGGCGGGAGAATGGACCGGCCTCATGATGGTGCGCGCTTATCACGAAGCGCGGAGAGAGGAGCGGCGCAACAAGGTGATCGTGCCCGACTCGGCTCACGGGACCAATCCCGCGAGCACCGCCGTGGCGGGCTTTCGGACGGTGACCATCCCCTCCGGTCCGGACGGCGAAGTCGACCTTGAGGCATTGCGGGCCGCTGTCGCTCCCGACACCGCCGCGCTCATGCTGACGAATCCCAATACGCTCGGACTGTTTGAGGGCAGGATTCGCGAGATCGCGCGGATTGTCCACGACGCTGGCGGGCTGCTCTACTATGACGGCGCCAATGCCAACGCGATTCTTGGCTACGCGCGACCGGGCGACATGGGATTCGACGTAGTGCACCTGAACCTGCACAAGACGTTCAGCACACCGCATGGCGGCGGCGGGCCGGGAGCGGGGCCAGTCGGCGTCAAACGGGCACTGGAACCGTACCTACCCGCGCCGCGCATCGTGCGCGATCAAGCCGGACTGTGGCGGTTCTCAAGTGATTTCCCGGCGAGCATTGGCAAGGTGAAGGGATTTCACGGCAATTTCGGCGTCCTTGTGCGAGCGTACGCCTACATCCGGACGCTCGGGGCGGACGGACTGAAGCGCGTGGCGGAGGACGCCGTCTTAAACGCAAATTACTTGCGCAAGCAGCTTGAGAAACACTACCATATCCCCTATGATCGACTGTGCAAACACGAATTTGTCGCTTCCGGCAAACCGCTGCGCGCGTTTGGCGTGCGCACGCTCGACGTGGCCAAACGGCTGATTGATTTTGGCTACCACCCGCCGACGGTCTATTTTCCGCTGAATGTCGAGGAAGCCTTGATGGTGGAACCGACGGAGACGGAAAGCCGCGAAACGCTCGACGCATTTGCAATGGCGTTGATCGCCATTGCGCAGGAGGCGAAAAGCGCGCCGGAGCTGCTCCACGATGCACCGCACGCAACGCCGGTCGGGCGCCTGGACGAGACGCTTGCTGCGCGCAGCCCGGTGTTGCGCTACCGCGCGCAGGCCGGCGGAACTGGGGAATAGGAGGACTTGATCCCCTATTCCTGAGGTGCCGCATGCAAATGGCAGAAGGGGTTCATGCTTGCGGAAGGGGTTCATGCCTGTGAAAAAGGTGCTGGTTCTGCACGGCCCCAATCTTAACCTGCTCGGCAGGCGCGAGCCCGCCGTGTACGGACTGACGACGCTGGCGGAGATCGACCGTTCCCTGACGGAACTGGGGGCAGAACTTGGTCTTGCGGTGGAATGTGTGCAATCCAACCATGAAGGAGTGCTGGTGGATCGCATTCAAGGCGCGATGGATCATTTTTCCGGGATCATCATCAATCCCGGCGCGTTCACACACTACAGCATCGCGCTGCGCGATGCGATCGCCGCGGCTGGAATCCCGACGATCGAGGTTCATCTGTCCAATGTGCATGCGCGTGAAGAGTTTCGCCGCCATTCGGTGATCGCTCCGGTGGCCGTCGGGCAGATTACCGGATTTGGCGCGCTCGGGTACAGCCTGGCGCTGCGCGCCCTGGCGGGTCTCAACGACATGTAAAAAGGTCATCTGAGCAGGCGGGTTCAATTCGGACAACGCCGGGCAGATGAATTCTTCTGGACGACGTGTTCCATGATAAGGGGGTCTGACCGTGCTTTCGCGTTTGTATAGAGTCCGTCGGCATGCCGTGGGAGCGGGAGTGGACGCGCTTTTCGCCTGGTCGCAGCCGAATGTCCGGTATTTGACCGGATTTACCGGGTCGGCCGGATATGTGTTTCTGTCCGAACGGGGGACCGTCCTGCTGACGGATTCGCGCTACGGCGCGCAGGCGGCTCAGGAGGCGCCCGGCGTCGATGTGCGCGTGATGGCCGGACGCGGCTATCGGCCGGGGGGAGAGGCGTTTTTGCGCGCGCTGGCCCAACTGGTTGAGGAGAGCGGAGCGAAAGTCGTGGGACTGGAGAGCGATCGCGTGGTCATCAGTGAATTTCTTGCGCTGCAAGGCGCAGGATTGCCCGTGCGGTTTGAACCTGTGGCAGACTTGATCGAAGGAGTGCGGGCGGTCAAAGAGCCGCGCGAACTGTCCCTGCTGCGCGAGGCGGCGGCTTTGGCGGACGACGCTTTTGCGCACATCCTGCACTTCATCCGGCCGGGCATCACAGAGGCGGCCGTGGCCATGGAGCTTGAACAGTTCATGCGCCAGCGGGGAGCCTCCGGCACGGCGTTTGACACGATCGTCGCAAGCGGAGAGCGTTCGGCCATGCCGCACGGTACGGCGTCGGCGCGCGTGATCGGCGAAGGCGAGTTTGTCGTACTGGATTTTGGCGCCGTGCTAAACGGCTATCGCTCGGACATGACCCGCACGGTGTGCGTGGGGCGGCCGACAGAACGCATGCGGGAACTGTACAGCCTCGTGCTTGTCGCGCACGGACGGGGAATGGCCGCGGTGCATGGCGGAGCCCCGGCCGCCGCGGTGGACGAGGCGGCGCGCGGCGTGATCAGAGGCGCAGGGTACGGCGATGCTTTTGGCCATGCCCTTGGTCACGGGCTTGGCCTGGAGACGCATGAGGCGCCGCGGCTTGCATCCGATTCGCCGGACGTGTTACAAGAAGAAATGGTGGTCACGGTTGAGCCTGGTGTTTATATCGAGGGGTTCGCGGGAGTCCGCATCGAGGACGCCGTTGTCGTCGGGCGTGACGGCTGTGAGTCTCTGGCGCGATCGGACAAGGAATTGATCATACTATAGCGATCAAAGGATGTGCGGGGGAATGATATCAAGCAACGACTTCCGGCCGGGAACGACCATCGAGTATGATGGCGCGATCTGGCGGGTCATCGAGTTCATGCACGTCAAGCCGGGAAAGGGCGCCGCATTTGTCCGGACGAAACTGAAAAACATCCGGACGGGCGCGGTGAAGGAGACCACGTTCCGGGCGGGCGAAAAGGTGGCGCGCGCGCGGATCGAGAACCGCCAGATGCAGTACCTGTACAATGACGGATCCAATTACACGTTTATGGATTCGGAGACATTTGAACAGTTGAATATACCGAGAGAGCAGCTTGAATATGAGATCAATTTTCTCAAGGAGAACATGAACTGCATCGTGGTCCTGTATGAGGGCGAGGCCATCGGCGTCGATCTCCCGAACACCGTGGAACTCACCGTGGTCCAGACGGAGCCGGGCATACGCGGGGACACGGCGACAGGCGGCAGCAAGCCCGCCAAGCTGGAAACGGGCTACTCTGTCCAGGTGCCCTTTTTTATCAACGAGGGAGACCGGCTCATTATCGATACGCGCAGCGGACTGTACGTATCGCGCGCGTGATCCGTGCCCGCGCCATGGGCAAGGTTTACTGGGCCGGCGCTATGCCCTATACTCGGCGAGTTCCGCGAAGCGGTGTTTGAGCAAAGGGCGTAGGGCATGGCGCCGGCTGGCACAGGGGCACATGGAATAAACCCAGTTCCGACAGGCGAACGCCATAGCATGTTCAGTGCAGCGCGCGCTTTTGCAGCCAACTGAACACCCACATCATGAGCAGAAGAAATATGATCAAAAATGCCACAATCCACCGTGTGACAAGCATCATCGTCACTCCCACCCGATCATTCACTCCCTTTTAGAGGTTGTTCAAAAAGTGGCAGAACTGCCCGGCGCATTGCCGCGTCATCGCCAGAAATGCTCCCTCACGTACCCAAAAAGAATGTCAGAACTCCCTGCCCACTTTTTGAACAGGCTCTTTTATCGGTGAGCAGTCCTCTCTCCTGTAATGTATCCACCAAACGAATGTCCGGTGCAGGACGGATCACCCGCCTTCCCGGAAATACCGCGAACGGCCGCCTGCGCTGCGGGGGGACGCCCATGGTATAAAGCCCATTCTCGTCCCATATACATGGACTAACTGTGAACCCGCTTGCAGTCATGGGTGTGTGACGAGGTGAGAAAGATTGCTGCGGACCATGGGAGTTCCCGCCGCTGTCATTCGCCTGCTGCCACCGGATCTGGCGGATGCAGCCGCGGCGCTGGACGCTGCGGAAGTTGGGCGGTTGGAGGAAATTCGCCTGCGCATCGCACGCCCCATGGCGTTCGTCGGTATTCCGGCGCGGGTGCACAGGATGGTGAAACTGGAACACCTGCAGCATGTCCTGGCGGTTGCGACTGAATCGTCGCTTTACGCGGCTGAATCCCAACTCCGGCAGGGATACATCACGCTGCCCGGAGGTCATCGCGTCGGAGTGGCTGGGCGCGTCGTGCTTGATGGCGACGGCCATATCCGGACGATCCGGGATTTCAGTTCGATCGCCATCCGCATCGCGCGTCAGGCGGCGGGCTGCGCTTCGGAAGTGGCGTCTCTCATCACGCGGCCGGACGGGGAATTGCTGTCAAGCCTGCTCGTCGGTCCGCCACTTTCCGGCAAGACCACGCTTTTGCGCGATCTCGCGCGCCTGCTTGGCGACGGATCCCTGCGGGGGAACGCTGGTTCGCTGCGCGTCGGAGTTGTGGACGAGCGCTCGGAAATCGCCGGCAGTTTTCACGGTGCGCCACAATTTGACGTTGGTGCGGCGACCGATGTGCTGGATGGCTGTCCGAAAGTCGAAGGGATGTACATGATGGTGCGCGCCATGGCGCCCCAGGTGATCATCACCGACGAAATCGGAACCACAGCCGATGTCCGCGCCATGATGGACGCGTCGAGAGCGGGTGTCAAACTCATCGCTTCCGTGCACGCGCAGGCGGTGGACGATTTGCGGCGGCGCCCGGTGCTCGCGTCGCTCGTCCGGTCACGCGCGATCGAGCGGTACGTGTTCTTGCGCCGGACCGGCGGGCACCCGGAGGTTTCCGGCGTGTATGACGCCGACCTGCACGAGGTGAGACGCGCGTGGCGATAGATTTGTTGCAGATCGCGGGCGCCGGAGCGGTCATGTCCGGAGCCACCGCCATGGGCCGCGCACAGGCGGCGCGCTACAGGCGACGGCCGGAAGAACTGAGGGAACTGGCGGCCGCGCTGCGCAGTGTACGCAACGATATTTCATACGCCCGTCTGCCCTTGGGCGAATCGATTCGCCGCCTGACCGCGGGCGGCCAGACCAGAGCGTCCCCTGTCCGGCAATTGTTTGCGGACGTGGCAACACACCTGGCAAAACCGGGCGTCACCGCGCAACAGGCGTTCGCGCAGGCATTTTCTTTACACGTGCACACACTGTCGATCACGCAAGAAGACCGCGCTGTACTCGAAGCGTTCAGTCGAACAGCGGGTCTTATCGGCCCGGAAGAACAACTCGGTCAATTGGATGCGGCGTTGGCGGCACTGGCCGATCGTGAGCGGGAGGCAGTCCATGACCGATCCCGTTACGAGCGCGTATTTCAGACGACGGGCGCGCTCATCGGCGTGTTGGTCGTCATCTTGCTCATCTGACGCGAGGGGGCTCCGGTTGTGAGTTTAGATCTGCATGTTCTGTTCCAGATCGCGGTCGTCGGTATTGCAGCAGCCGTTTTGTCCAGTCTGCTGAAGCAGTCGGGGCGGGATGAAATCGCGACGCTTGTGACGATCACGGCGTTGATTCTGGTGACCGCTGTGGTCGTCACGAATATCAGCGATCTCTTTGCACAGATCAGAGCGGTCTTTTCCAATCAATGACGTTCTCGGCGGGTGTGCGATGAGCATTTTACAGTTGGTTTCCTTCGCGCTCGTGGGTGCGTTTCTCGTGGTCATCCTCAAGCAGACTGCGCCGCAGACCGCATTCTTGCTGTCGTTGCTTGTGGCGGCCATCCTGTTTGGGCTGGCGTTGCAAAAAGTCACGGGCATCCTTGCGCCCATCGCCAAAATGGCGAGCGAAGCGGATGTGAATGTGCTCTTCTTTGCCACCGTCATCAAAATCATCGGCATTGCCTACATTGCCGAATTTGGCGCACAGATCGCCCGCGACGCAGGGGTCGAGTCGATCGCGGGAAAAGTGGAATTGATCGGCAAGCTGTTCATTGTCGTGCTGGCCGTGCCCATTCTCACCGCGGTCGTGGATACGGTGTCGCATCTGCTTCCGTGACGCAGGTGCGGACAAGGCAATCCAGGGGACATGGGATAAACCCAATTTCGGAAGGCGCACGACGGTCCCTATCGTGTTTGACGGAAGCCTCAAACACGATAGGTGGGATAAAGGCGCCTGCTGTACGGACTTTATCCCATGTCCCTCAGGCGGAGACGGACTCCCTGTCAGGAGGTGGATCGCGATGTCCGGCAGCCGACGCGCCAATGGATGGTCGCAGATGGTCGCCGCGCCGCTTTTCGTTGCGCTTTGCACGGTGTTCTGGTGCACCGC
>JAKACR010000086.1 GCA_021821225.1 Bacillota bacterium
ACCTGTCGGACCGGGAGGTGCGGCAGGCACTGCGGCAGGTGGGGCTGGAGCATCTGCCGCCGGAACACATGGTGGCCGCGGAGGAGTGGCCGGCTCTGGAGGTCCGGCGCCTGTCGCTCGCGTTGGCTTTGCTGCACCGGCCCGACTTGGTGGTTGCGGACTGTTCACAGGTGAACGGGCGTGCCTTGCGGGACTGGCTCCCTGGGACCGCGATTGTCGGCGCGGGCGAGGAGGTCGATTTCAATGGGTGTGACCGCGTTGTGCAGCCGGGCGCGGTCACGTGACATCGTCGCCTGCCGCCACAGGATCTCACCGTCCCCTGGTGGCAGGCAGATGGTGGCGGCCGGTTTTGTGGGCTTTATCCCATATCCCCAAGGGAACATGGGATAAAGCCAATTGCGGCAGGTGCACTACGGTACCTATCATGTTTGAAGCTTCAAACATGATAGGTAGGATGAAAACGCCCAGTGTACGAATTGAATCCCAGTCCCCAAGGAGGGTTGAGATATGGCCAATCCCATACGCGTCACGGTATGGAATGAATTTCGCCATGAAAGAAAACAGGAAAAAGTGTGGCAGGTCTATCCGCGCGGGATCCACGAGGCGCTTGCCGCGCCGCTGCGAGAAAGCGGATTTGACGTGCGCACGGCGACGCTGGACGAACCGCTCCACGGGCTGCCGCAGGATGTGCTGGACAAGACGGATGTGTTGCTCTGGTGGGGCCATGTCGCGCACAAAGAGGTGGCGGATGATGTCGTGCAGGCGGTCGTCGCGCGGGTGCTGGACGGAATGGGGCTGATCGTGCTGCATTCCGGTCACATGTCCAAGGTGTTCCAACGGCTGATGGGCACCAGTTGCCGTTTGAAATGGCGCGAAGCGGGAGAGAACGAGCGGCTGTGGGTGGTCGATCCGTCCCATCCGATCGTCGAGGGAATCGGCCCGTGGCTCGATCTCGCGCAGGAAGAGATGTATGGCGAACATTTTGACATTCCGACGCCGGATGAGCTGCTGTTTGTCAGTTGGTTTGCAGGCGGAGAGGTCTTTCGCAGCGGCTGTACGTTTCGGCGCGGACGGGGGAAAATCTTCTATTTTCGGCCGGGGCATGAAACCTATCCGACGTACCATCAGGCGGACATCCAGCGTGTGATCGCAAACGGCGTGCGCTTTGTCGCCCCCGCGGGAAGCGCCAGACCCGTGTACGGAAAGACGGCGCCGCTCGAACGGCTCCCCGGCGGGGTATAATGGCGGCTGGCAGAAGATATTTTCAGGACAGGAGTGGGGATATGGATCGCAGGCCAAACATCATCTTCATGATCTCGCACGATACGGGAAGACAGCTCGGATGTTACGGGAGAGACGTCGATACGCCGGCGCTCGATCAGCTGGCGGCGCAGGGCATTCGCTTTGACCAGGCGTTTTGCTGCGCTCCCCAGTGCAGCCCCAGCCGTTCCGGGATCGCCACCGGGATGGTTCCGCACCGCAACGGCATGATGGGGCTGGCGCACATCGGCTGGTCGATGCCGGTCGAACTGCCAAAGTTGCCGGAGCGCCTGGCGGAAGCCGGATATCGCACGGCGCTGGTCGGCATTCAGCACGAAGGGGTTGAGGAGGACCGCCGGCACGGCTATCAGCGCGTGGTCAAGCCGGAAAAAGGGCGGAACAGCGCTCCGGAAGTGGGCGAATCGGCGGTTCGCGAACTGGAGGCGCTGGCGCAGGACAGGGAGACGCCGTTTTATTTGGCCGTCGGGTTCTGGGAAACGCACCGTCCGTTTGATCGTGTGCCGGGAGCGGAACAGGCCGGAGAGCGCGCTGCGCCGCCCTATCTGCCGGACGATCGGGACATCCGCCGCGAGATGGGGCAGTTTTCCCACGCCGCCCGGCAGCTTGACGATGGAGTGGCCCGGATTGTCACGGCGGTGGATCGGCTCGGCCTGGCGGAAAATACGCTGGTCATCTACACCACCGACCACGGCATCGCCTTTCCGCGCGCTAAAGGCACGCTGTTCGATCCGGGACTGGAGACGGCGCTGCTCATGAGGTGGAACGGGCGCGTGAAGCCGGGTCAAGCGCGATCAGAGATGATCAGCAATGTCGACTTATTTCCGACGCTGTGCGAACTGGCCGGCGCAACGGTGCCGGAAGGGATCGACGGGCGCAGTTTTGCCGCCGCGCTGCTCGGTGAACCCACGGTGCACCGCGATCACCTGTTCGCCGAATTGACGTGGCACGACGCCTACAGTCCCGTGCGGGGAGTGCGGACGCGGGAGTACAAGTACATCCGGCATTTTGCGCGCGGCCCGGCGGTCTACATCCCACTGGACATTCATATGGGACTGGCGGGGAAAGCGGTGCGCGAAACGTACTACGCGAAAGAGTGTCCGCAAGAGGAACTGTACGATCTGGCAAACGATCCGCAAGAACGCGAGAATGTCGCGGCAAAGCCGGAGTATGCGGCGGTGCTGGGGGAATTGCGCGACCGCGTGGCGCAGTGGATGGTCCGGACGGATGACCCGCTGCTGCAAGGCGACGTGCCGGGGCGCGAAGCGCCCGGTTGGGAAAAAGAGCGCGCCGAAGGGAGGATGCCGTTTTAGCTTGCAGAGTCTGTTCAAAAAGGGGACAGAGTTGCCTGTGCAGTGTCATGCGCCTTGGAGTTCTGCCCCCTTTGTTGAACAACCTCTATCAGGAGCGAGGAGGAAGTGACATGACGGAACAACTGCGCATAGGCGTCATCGGTTGCGGGGGAATTGCCAACGGAAAGCACATGCCTGCGTTGGCCAAGATCGACGGGGTCCGGATGGTTGCGTTTTGCGATCTGCTGCCCGAGAGGGCGCACGCCGCCGCGGCAAAATACGGTGCGCCGGATGCGAAAACCGCCACGGATTACCGCCGATTGCTGGATGATCCGGCCATTGACGTCGTGCATGTGTGCACGCCCAATGATTCACACGCCGAGATTGCCGTGGCGGCGCTGGAAGCAGGCAAGCATGTGATGTGTGAGAAGCCGATGGCCAAAACGGCCGCCGAGGCGGCAACGATGCTGGCGGCGGCCAGACGGACGGGGCGCAAGCTGACGATCGGGTACCAGAACCGCTTTCGGCCGGACAGTGAGCACCTGCAGCAAGTCTGCCGGCGAGGGGATCTCGGGGAGATCTATTTTGCCAAGGCGCACGCCGTGCGGCGGCGCGGCGTGCCCACCTGGGGTGTTTTTCTGGATGAAGAGCGACAAGGCGGCGGTCCGCTGATCGACATCGGCACGCATGCGCTGGACCTGACGCTCTGGATGATGGACAATTACCGCCCAAAATCGGTGGTCGGCACAGCGTACCACAAGCTCAGCCAAAAGGAGAATGCGGCCAATCCGTGGGGGCCGTGGGATCCGAAAAAGTTTACGGTCGAGGATTCGGCGTTCGGGTTCATCGTGATGGAGGACGGCGCAACGGTGATGCTCGAATCGAGCTGGGCGCTGAACACATTGCAGACGGGCGCCGCGCGCTGCACCTTGTGCGGGACGAACGGGGGCGCCGACATGGCGGACGGGCTGCGCATCAACGGCGAGGATTTCGGGAAGCTGTTCGTTCATCAGGTGCAACTGTCGAACAAGGGCGCCGACTTTTTTGACAGCAAGGCGGAGAAGGCGGGGGACAGGGAGGCGCGCGCGTGGATCGAGGCGCTGCGCAATGATCGCGAGCCCGTGGTGCAGCCGGAGCAGGCGTTTGTGGTCACGCAGATTCTGGATGCCGTTTACCAATCGGCCCGTACGGGAGAAGCGGTCTATTTTGACCGTCCCATCGACGGCAGGGGATAACCAATGAGACGGGTCCGTGTTAGCCCGGCGCCCTGCCCTGTGCCCGGCGAGTTCCGCACTATGGATAATGTTTGCTGGGCCGACAGCATCCCTTTGCTCGTCGTGAGTGTAGCGATAGCGCTGTCCGAGCAGGAGCAATGGATACGGGCGGCTGGCAGCGAAGCCGAATTTTCAAGATAGGAGTGATTCCTGTGAACGTCATTCTGATCTTTCTCGACAGCCTGAACAAGCACCACCTGGAGCCGTACGGGGCGCCCGCGGGCATCTCGCCGAACTTTTCGCGCCTTGCGCAGCGGTCCATCAAATTCGAGAACCATTATGTGGGATCACTCCCCTGCATGCCGGCGCGCCGGGAGCTGTTCTCGGGACGCAAGGACTTTCTCTGGCGGCCGTGGGGGCATCTGGAGGCGTTTGACAATCCGTTGCCAAAGGAACTGGCCAAACTGGGGCACCGGACGCAGTTGATCACGGATCACTATCACTACTGGGAAGACGGCGCGCACGGCTACCTGGAGTCGTTTCAGGGGTTCGACATCGTGCGCGGACAGGAGAGCGATCCATGGCGGGTCGATCCGGTGGACGAGTTGCCCGACTGGGCGCAGGCGATCGAGCGCTGGCGGCCCGGCCGGGGCGTGCATCACTACCGGAATGTGCGGGATTTCCAGGACGAACACGACTTCTTTTCGGCGCAGGTGATGACCCGGGCGGGCGACTGGCTCCGCCGCAATCACGGGCACGGCGACTACTATCTGCAGGTGGAACTGTTTGACGTGCACGAACCGTTCTATCTGCCGGAACCGTACCGCTCTCTGTGGACCGATCATGCGGACCCGGCGTACACGTGCTGGCCGCCTTACCAGGACGCGAAGAAGATGCGAGAATTTTTTTCCGGGGCGACGCCGGAAGAGCTCGACTTCATCCGTGGCCAGTACAAGGGCAAGGTGACGATGGCCGACAGATGGCTCGGTCATTTGCTGGACATCATGGATGAACTGTCCGTATGGGAGGATACGGCCGTGATCGTCACGACCGACCATGGCCATGATCTCGGGGAGCGCCAGGCGTTCGCCAAATCCTTCCCGCACTTTGACACGCACGCCAACATCCCCATGTTCATCTGGCATCCATCTTTGACCGGGCCGCGCACGAGCCATGCGCTGACCTCGACGGTGGACCTGTACGCGACGATCCTCGAACTGGCCGGAGCGAAGGCGGTCGAGGCGGCGCACAGCCGCTCGCTTGCGCCGGTGATCCGGGGTGAGACCGACCATTTCCGCGATGCGGTGCTGTATGGGAATTTTGGCACGGGGGCCTGCTGCACGGATGGCGAATACGTCCTGATGCAGGGGTATGACAATGAATCCCACCCGCTCTACTCCTACAGTGGACGCCTGGTGCGGCCGGGGACGGACGAGGAGATCACGGCCGGCCGGTACATACCCGGCGTGCCGTATCCCGTGTGGCGGATTCCGCTGGCGCGCAGGGGAAAAGAGGATTCCATCCTTGTGTCGCGGGCTGATCCGCCGGGAGAGGAGCAGAATCTCATCGCGGCCGACCCGGCCTTGGCGAAGCGGATGCGGGAACTGCTCGTCTCTCTTATGCAAGAGGAAGGGAGTCCGCCGGAGCAGTTTGAACGCCTTGGGCTGACTCCGTCCTGAGCGGATTCGCCCGCCGGCCCCGTCAGGTCATGCGTATTTCCGACATGCACGTTACACGGTGGACCGCGGGCGGGCTTTGTACTCGCCCGCGGGCAGCCCCGTCGAGATGGACAGACGGTTCCACGCGTTGATCGTGTTGATCACCATCACAAGCTGCACGAATTGTTGTGCGGAAAAATGCGTCCTCACCCGTTCGTAGAGCTCATCCGGCACCCCGTTGTCCGCGATCAGCGTGACGGACTCCGTCAGTGCAAGAGCGGCACGTTCCTGTTCCGTATAAAACGGCGCTTCGCGCCAAGCGCCAAGGCAATAGATGCGCTGCTCCGTTTCGCCCGCCATGCGCGCGTCCTGCGTGTGCATATCAAGGCAAAATGCGCATCCATTGAGCTGGGAGGCACGGATCTTCATCAGTTCAATCAATGAGGAATCCAGGCCTGTCCCGTGGATGTACTCCTCCAATTTCTGCATGGCCCTGTAAGCGTCCGGTTCCTCTTTGGCGTAACGAATGCGCGGTTCCATGTTGACCATATCTCCCATCACCATTCCGTAGATTTCAATCTCCTAATGATAGCATTATGGCCAATCACCGGCAAGACGGACGGCACTTAACCAGTGCCGACGCATGAGTTCGGGTTGGAGGGACCGGGTGGACCGTCACTCCTGTCCGCAGGATACAAAGAATGGGGCTTGTTGCTTCTCGAACGGGGCGCACCCTGTGTGATGGAGCGTGCCGCGGATCCCCAGCACGTTCACCTTCTCCAGCAAGGCTTCCACATGCAGCGTCAGTGTGTTGAGTAGATGGCCCACCGTCGCCGGGCAGCGCGGTTGCACCGATTCACCACATTGTGCGCCGTCAGCATCCGCGACGACACCCAAGCCCAGTGGGTCTCCTTCTGTTCTCCGTCCCCTTGCCACGTCTCCGTACATCCCACGACGTGCAGTGGGATGCGCCATCGAGAGCCGGCGCTCTCCTTGAAGTCGTAGCCGATCTGGTTGACCCACCAGAACTCCTGCTGCCGATCCCCCCAAGTGTGTTTGCGCGTTTGGTCCTTATCCAGTTTCCGGAGACCTTCGACCTCCTCCCACACCGTTGGCAGACTGTTTTGGGGCAACACCAGCATGAAATCCAGCTTCAGTTGGCGGCACAAGGCCATGAATGGCCCATTGGGATACAGAAACAAGGCGAACACCATGAGCACCGTGGCCTTATGCCGGATGCTCCCGGGTCGCCTTGGGTCCGGAATGCGGGAGCAATTCTCCAGGAGCGGAGTCAGAAGCGGTCGCCATGCGGACAACTGTTGTTCCATCGCCGTCTGGCGATCCGCTTGTTCTTCCTCGCGATTCGCGTAGGGGCTTTTGCGGTTTTGCAAGGTCACTGGGTGGCGAGAATCTGGGTTGCGTCGGGCCATCGTTTACTCCCCCACTCGTCGCAAGGATCGACTCTCTGGGGAAGCGGCTCTACCAACCGCCGGCGCCAATCCCGCAACAACGGGTACATCCAAATGGACTTTACGGACTCCCGGTACTGGCTGTACCGATCCTGTCGCCCCCGTCTAGCCGTCTGTCCCACCAAGATCCAATTGGCCGCCCGATAGCACGTACCCGCATGCTCGGGCTCCACGAAGGTTTCCAGCAAGACGGGTGCATAGCCATACCGCGACGACCAATCCGCCCGAATCCGGCGCATTGCCAGCGACAGCACATGGCTCGCCAGGTGGGGAATGCGCACCGCGGGCAGCACGAGAAACCGATTGTTGTTCACAATCTGCGCGCGATACCGCATCCGCTCCTCGGGCGTCCAGTCGATCTACCGCTCCCGATCCACCAAGACCTTGGCCGCCGCGCCAAACAGAAGCAGGCCGGCAATCTGGGGTCCGCCGCTGGTCTGCACGCGAATGAAGTAGCGCTGATGGGAGCTGATGGGGCGGCGATAGCCCAGGGGGTGGTGCGCCGCCATGGTGGCGTTCCAGACCTCTCGCTCCTGTGCGGTGGTGATGGGCTCGGCGACGGGGGATACATCGCGCAGCGAGGCATGCAGTTCCAGTTGGACCGCAGTTCCCTTTCGTTTCTCGTGAACGCCATTGCGGACCTTCTTCCTAATGTTCGCAACATGATTCTGCGGGAGTGGCCGCCCTTGCGGAGGATCCACGCGCTATCCAGCGCGCGGTGCGAAACGTCGCATACTACCAAAAATCCAACGCTAAGGCTTTTTGTTCTCATCGACGGCGGCGACTCAAGGACTCGGCCTGATCGTGTAAAATGAACTGTGTTGTAGTGTTAGGTTGATGCGGAGTGTCGCGGCACCCTTTATTCATGAGGCAAGCGAACTGTATGGGGATGGGGTTGTCTAACGAATATGTGATCTATCGGGGGCGGGGAACGTGACGCGACAGAATGTCCAGAAGCTGGACGAGGGTTATGGTCAAATGGTCGTGGAACGTCAGGACGAACTGGGACGTTTTGACGAATGGTTCAATAACGGTAATCCAGCAACGGTTGTATGTTCGGTGAGCGGCATTGGCGGAATTGGCAAGACCACATTCCTGGGGCAAATTGCAAAACGGGCACGTGGTCTAGGAATAAAAACAGTTCGTGTCGACGGCGATCTCATGATTGCGACCCCGTCTCAGTTGCTGTTTTATGTCTGTGACCAGGTGGGCTTAAACCTTCCTTACGGTGGGGCGCGGGGCGCATATCCGATGCGATCAATCAACTATCGGGATGGTTGTCCGGACAGAAGACCATCATTTTGTTTGACCATTTCGAAGAGATGGTCTCCATAGAATCGCTCATTCGTACACAGTGTATACCATAATTTACTATTAATGGAGTAATGCTGGTTCTTGCTTCTCGCGCGGGCTTATCCATAGGATGGCGTACGGATCCCACCTTGATTGCCAGGACCATGCGGATCACGTTAAACAACCTGTCTTGGCAACAATCCCTGGAGTACGCGCAGCGATCCGGAATTGCAAGGGTCGACTGGCAACAAAGAATCAGTCGCGAAGCATCGGGCTATCCCCTGGCATTGGCCCTGGCCGTACAATCGGCATTGAATGAGATTGGGCATGAGGAGGACCCCATGTGCTCGATCCATGAGATCTCTGCGGGTCTCATTCGGGAAGTCGCGCCCCACTTGAATCTGCTTCTGGATGGGCTTATTTTTCTTCGCATCTCCACCCAAGATGTCCTCGGCCAGTTGTTGCAAAAGTCGGTTCCCCTGAACGATTACAGAGATCTTGGACGATTATCATTTGTTCGGGTAACCAGCAAGGGATTGGCGATTCACGATGTTGCCCGCGCGTACCTGCTGGGCGATCTGAAAATGCGTGACCCGCAACGGTTTGACCAAATGTTTCAAAGGGTGGTACGGATTCTCGGGCGCATGATTGAGGGGGCGGCCTCGGAGGGCGCGGCATATGAGGCCACACACAATTTGATCACGTTGTGTATGTACGCCAGGCCGGTCTTCGCATTTCCAAATGCTTCGGTCCCGATGCAGATCTCGGCCCGTACATTGCCGCAATGCAAGCCTGTGATAGAGAGTGACGTGGAGGAGTTACACCGGCTGATGGATACCGGCATTGTCGGAGGAATGACGATGCCAAAACCCCTGGGACAGCATGAATTGCTCGATTTATTGCTCCAGCGCTTTCCCGAGAGCCTTCGTGTCATTCGCTGTTCCGATGGCCGTCCGACAGCGTTCACAACTCTGGTTCCTTTATGCAAAGAGGTCCTATCTCTGCTCCCGCTGTCAACCGTTGAATACTTGCAGCAAAGATTGGGGAGCGAATTGTCAAAATACGAAAGGGTGTCCGCCGTGGAGGCGGACACCTTGATAAGTCCGATTACAACCGTTCCTTTAGACCCGCAAGAATTTACTTTTTACGACCTGCTTCTCGCCATTAAGCTGACCGGTTGGCTAGAACTGGCGCCAGGAAAGCGGTGTCTATTGTATAGTTCCATCCCAGATGTAAAAGCATTCCACGCCCAACTCGGTTACGAATATTTGCACCGACCAGGCACCCATCCTCAACCTGATGATGTGTTCGCGTTGGATTTTCGTACGCGGTCGATGGGACAGTGGCTCGTCTCACTGTTGTTGGATACGAAGACGGCGTCGGTGCGTCAGGTTATGCCAAGTGAAGGCATTTCAGAAGGCATTTCTATAGAAATACTTCGCAACGCGCTGACGAATCTTCGTAATCCGATGTTGTTCAAACGATCCGAATTGGCCAAGGTACTGGAGTTTTCGGCGGACGAGCTGTACCGGATTTTGCACCTGGCGCTGACAGACGCCGCGCCGCCAAAGCCACTGACCCCCATGCTGCAAAGCATCCTGCGGCTGTCCTACGTGGAGGGGATGAGCGTGGTGGCCATTGCCGACGCATTGAATATAGGGCGCACGACGTACTATCGCTATCTGGAAATGTGGCTATCCCGTTAACTCAGCATCGGTTGCAATTCGAACGTGGGTTCGATAGTATGGTGTTATAGAATTGGTAGATCGGGAGAGGGGGATAC
>JAKACR010000087.1 GCA_021821225.1 Bacillota bacterium
ACGTCGAAACGATCCCGGTGCAACCGCAAAACCTCAAGCGTTTGCCGGCCGACTGAGCCGGTGGCTCCGAGCAGTGCCAGTTTACGAGCCACGGCTCCCACCTCTTTTCATCAATGAGGAAACACCCAGATGATAAAATGATACGCGATGGGCGCCGCCAAGAGCAAGCTGTCAAAGCGGTCGAGCGCTCCGCCGTGCCCTGGCAGGATGGTTCCGGAGTCTTTGACGGCGTACTGCCTTTTGAGAGCGGATTCGACCAGATCGCCCGCCTGGCCGGCAACCGAGACGATCAACCCCAGCACCGCAAACAGCGCCCAACTGCCCCCAAGCGACCGAAACATCAAAAGACCGCCGCCGACGGTGAACAGCATGGCCGAGAGCAGACCGCCCACAGCGCCCGAGATCGTCTTTTTCGGACTGACGTCCGGCGCAAGTTTTGGTCCACCGAGCGCGCGGCCGGAAAAAAACGCGCCCGTATCCGTCGCCCAGATCGCGATGAACACCAGCAACACCCACCCTGCGCCGGACGGCCACATCCGCAAATTCAACAGGGTGCGAAAGGCGTAACTCGAATAGAGGGCGGCGGCAAACAGCACGCCGGCGTTGGAAAAAGAAAAGGCTTCGCGGCGGAACACGGTCAGGATCAGCAGGGAATAAAAAAGAATGTACCAGAAACGTTCAAAGGCGGGCCACAGGACGATGAGCGCCGTGCAAAACAGGGCGATCAAGCTCTCCGCGCTGGTGGGGCGGACTTTCATCATGTTGCCAATCTCGTATGTAATGATGACCGCGATAAAAGCAAAAAACGCCGCCAGCCAGAATCCTCCCAGCCATACGGCGAGTCCAACCAGCAGGATTCCGGCTGCGCCTGTCAGTATGCGCTGACCCAACACGACTCCACCCACCCCAACACGGAACAATCCTTTTCTTTTCCACACATTGCGCGCGCCATCACTTCACGGTGCCGAAACGCCTCTCCCGTCCCGCGTACGCGGTCAGGGCCGCCAGCAGGTGTTCCCGGCGAAAATCCGGCCACATGGCTGGAGAAAAGTAGAATTCCGTATAAGCGATCTGCCACAGCAAAAAATTACTCACCCTCTGATCTCCGGCCGTCCGGATGAGAAGATCCGGGTCTTCCACACCCGCCGTGTCCAACGCATCCGAGATTGCGCGCTCGTCGATGTGCTCAGGCGCGAGGTCGCCGCGGCGCACGCGCTCGGCGAGGCGCTGCACGGCGCGCACGATCTCTGAACGGCTGCCGTAATTCAGCGCAAACTGGATGACCATGCCGTTGTTGGCGGCCGTCCGCGCCTGTGCGTCGCGGACAAAGTGCTGAGTGGCCGGAGGAAGCAAAGACAGGTCGCCGATGAAGGTGACCCGCGTATTGCGCGCCACCAGTTCATCCATGTCCGAACGAAAGAACTCGCCCACCAGATGCCACAGATAGCGGACCTCCTGATGCGGCCGGAGCCAATTTTCAGTCGAAAAAGCGTACAGCGTCAGCGCCTTCACGCCAAAGTCGTCCGCCGCGCGCACCGTTTCTCTCATGGATACCATTCCCGCGTGATGTCCCGCCGAACGCGGGAATCCCTTCGCCTTTGCCCAACGGCCGTTTCCGTCCATGATAATCGCCACGTGCTGCGGTACACGTTGCGCCTCCAACCTGTCTGTATCCTGTGCGGCGGCCTTGCGAAAGCGCGACTTCCAGTCAGCCATCATTGGGGACCCTCCACGCTGTTCAAAACAGTCGGTTTTGCTCAGACCTCAAGCATTTCCCGTTCCTTTTGCGCCAGCAGGCGATCGATCTCGGCCACGACCCGATCCGTCACATCCTGAATACGTTCCTGCAGGCGGCGACTCTCGTCCTCTGACACCACCGCCTGCTTTTCGAGTTTCTTGATCTCCTCGTTCATGTCGCGACGCACGTTGCGCACGGCGACCCTTCCTTCTTCGGCAATCTTGCGGACCATCTTCGTCAGTTCGACGCGCCGCTCCTCGGTCAATTGCGGAATGGCGAGCCGGATGACATTGCCGTCATTACTCGGCGTCAAGCCCAAATCGGATTTGAGCAAGGCCTTCTCAATACTTGCGAGCGAACTCTTGTCCCACGGCTGCACAACCAGCAAGCGCGGTTCAGGAGCGCTCACGCTCGCCACCTGGTTGATGGGCGTCGCCGTCCCGTAATACTCCACCACAACCTTGTCGAGCAATGCCGGCGCGGCGCGGCCCGCTCTCACCGTGCCAAGGTCGCGCCGAAACGCGGCAAGCGATTTTTCCATACGCTCTTCTGTCGTCTTGACATGATCCTGGATCATGACTCTGCCCCCCGAACAATAGTTCCAATCGAATCCCCGCGAACTGCCCGCACAATATTGCCCGGCTCGGAAATCGAGAACACGATGATGGGAATATCGTTGTCCATGCAAAGCGACGTCGCCGTTGCATCCATGACGCCGAGCCCGTCTCGCAGCAAATCCATAAAATTCAGCGATTCGTAGCGGACGGCGGCCGGATCTTTCTGCGGATCGGCGGAATAGACGCCATCCACGCCGTTTTTCGCCATCAGGATCACGTCCGCGTCAATCTCTGCCGCGCGCAGGGCCGCCGTGGTGTCGGTCGTGAAAAACGGGTTGCCCGTCCCGCCGGCGAAAATGACCACGCGTCCCTTTTCCAGATGGCGGATTGCCCGGCGCCTGATGTACGGTTCAGCCACCTGGCGCATTTCGATCGATGTCTGCACGCGCGTTTCAACGCCCAGCTTCTCCAGCGCATCCTGCAGCGCGAGAGCGTTCAGCACGGTTGCGAGCATCCCCATGTAATCTGCGTGGGCGCGGTCCATCCCCTGCCCGCTCGCGGAGACTCCCCGCCAGATGTTCCCTCCGCCCACCACGACGGCCATCTGCACACCGTAACGCGTGACCTCCAACATCTGAACGGCAACGGAGCGCATCACATCCGGGGAGATCCCGAATCCGCCCGCCCCGGAAAGCGCTTCGCCGCTGAGTTTCAGCACCACCCGCCGATACCTGGCCGTACCCATCGCCAACCTCCCGCTAGAGGTCAGAACTCCCCGCACTGTGCGGGTCACCTGCCCCCTGATTTGAACAGGTTTACACAAAGTGAGCACGCATCATGCGCGCTCACTTCCCACCGTCACTTGTTGACCTGCGAGAGCACCTCGGAGACAAAGTCGTCCGCCCGTTTTTCCAGCCCTTCGCCCATCTCGAAGCGCACATAGCGGCGAATCGAGATGTTCTCGCCCATCTTGGCAATCTTCCCGGAAACAAACTGCGCGACGGTCACCGCCGGGTCCTTGACAAACGGTTGATCCAGCAGGCACTGCTCGCGCAGAAACTTATCCACCTTGCCCGCCACGATCCGTTCGACGATGTTCGCCGGTTTTCCTTCGTTTAGCGTCTGCTGCCGAAAAATCTCCGTCTCTCGCTTCACCACCTCGTCGGGGATGTCCTCGCGGCGCAGGTACTCCGGCCGCGAAGCGACGATGTGCATGGCGACATCCCGGCACAGCGCGCGAAATTCGTCCGTCTTTGCCACAAAATCCGTCTCGCAGTTGACCTCGACCAAAACGCCGATCCGCCCTCCGCCGTGGATGTACGACTCCACCACGCCTTCCGCCGCGATCCTGCCCGCCTTCTTCGCGGCCGACGCCAGTCCCTGTTCGCGAAGAAACTCCATGGCCTTCGCCATGTCCCCGTTCGTTTCGGTGAGCGCCTTTTTGCAATCGAGCATGCCCGCGCCCGTTTTTTCACGCAACTCCTTTACCGCCGACGCAGTAACCGCCATTACTGATCCCCGCCTTTCAAACGATCGTCGTGTGGTCAATCCGGCACTTCACGCGAACCATGCGGATGCACGGTCGCAAAGAAGGTGAAGGATGGGTGCAACACGCCCCAGCTTCACCCCGCATCAATCAGGCGCGCACAACCCCGCGCCTTCCGCCGCCCCTGCAGACACCTCTGTATTCAGACGGCCTCTGATTCAGACAGCTCCTGTTCTGGATCAGGCGGTTTCTTCGGTCTGCGTTCCCTCAATCACCGCATCGGCCATTTTGGAACACAGCAGCTTGACAGCGCGGATCGCATCGTCGTTGCCAGGGATGATATAGTCGATTTCATCCGGATCGCAGTTGGTGTCCACGATCGCCACGATGGGAATGCCCAGCTTGCGCGCTTCGGCCACCGCGATGCGCTCCTTGCGCGGATCGATGATGAACAGCGCCCCAGGCAATTTTTTCATATCCTTGATCCCGCCGAGGAACTTCTCCAGTCGCTCATACTCCTTGCGCAGTAAAACGACCTCTTTTTTCGGCAGAACGTCGAACGTCCCGTCGACTTCCATCCGTTCCAGCGAGCGCAGGCGTTCAATCCGTTTCTGGATCGTCGCGAAGTTGGTCAGCGTGCCGCCGAGCCAGCGTTGATTGACGTAATAGCCGCCGCAGCGCAGCGCCTCGTCGTGCACTGAATCCTGCGCCTGTTTCTTGGTCCCGACGTACAGAAGGCTCTTGCCTTCCGCCGCCAGTTCCCGAACAAAATTGTATGCTTCTTCGACCTTTTTGACCGTCTTCTGAAGGTCTATGATGTAGATGCCGTTTCGCTCCGTGAAAATATAGCGATCCATTTTCGGATTCCAGCGCCGCGTCTGGTGGCCGAAGTGAACGCCAGCCTCCAGCAACTGTTTCATGGATATGACTGCCACCTGTAAATTTCTCCTTTCGAGTTGGACCTCCGCCGACTTCTCCGGAAGAATCCCCGCCCGCGGGGCGGACTCGCCCTTCCTCCATCAGCGTGCGAATTTGCATTCATAGCAGTATACCACTAAAGCTTCTCTTCCGGCAAGGCGCCCGCTGCAGAATTGCGCGCAGAATCCGCCGCAAAACACCGTCTCTCGCCTTCCGTAATTTGGATTATCCCATGCCCCTAGAGCCGCTCCTCGCCGCCGCGCACCGTGCGCACCAGAAGCTCGCCCGACAGTGGAAATAATTCCACCGTGCGCCCGACCGATCCGCCCACCGCTGCGGCGAGCACCGGCACGCCGCAGCGAAGAAGCGCGGCGTACACCGCAGAGACATTGCGCGGACCGATCCGCAGCGCCCGCTCGCCGCCCTGCGTGGCGAACATCTGCGCGCCGCCCGCAAGCTTGGCCCGCACACGCTGCGTGTTCGCCCCATTTTCAACCATCAGTCCCAAAAGGTACGGCACGGCGGTATCCGCGCACTTGGCGGGAGACTCTCCGCGAAACTGCAGACTGGACGGCAGCACGATATGCACCATTCCCGCAACGTGCGCGACGGCGTCGTGGAGTGCGACGCACACGCACGATCCGAGACCGAGCGCGAGCAGGGAATCGCCCGACAGCGCGATTTTTGCCTGGGCCATGCCCACACGGTGGATCATGACCAATTCGCAACCCCGAGCGCACGCAAAAAAGCGGTCTCCGCTCCGGGATCGGGCAGAAATAACACATGCGCCCCCCCCTTTGAATCTCTGGCGTGAAGTTCCGTCTGGATCAACAATGCGCAGTTGCCGGGCGGTTCCGCAGCGAAGACGCCCTCTGTCAGCACGGCCTGCGCCATGTCGACCGCCACGAGTGGCGTCGACGGCAGCAGGCTCATTCCGGTCAGATCCGCCAATGATCCGAGGTAGGCGCCAGCCAGGATATTCCCCAACTCACCCAGGGCTGATAGCTCCATGTCGCTCCACGCCGTTTCTTTAGACAGCGCGAACCACCCGTCGAGCACGGCACGTGCGGCCGCAACCGGCAGAACCACGAACAGATTGCCCGCCACATCGCCTGTGACGCGCAAAAACGCGCACGCCACCTCCACCTCGGGACCTCCGAGCGCACTCGCCAAAGCGTCGAAATTGACAATGGCGACGGTCGGAACATTCATCGCAATGGGCTTTTGCAGCAGGATCCCAAGCGCGGTGGCCGCGTGCGCCGAGCCGATGCTGCCGATCTCACGCAAGAGGTCGTGCGTCATTCCCGGATCGCTCATCGCGGAAGACCCCCCGCAAGCGCGCTCAGTTCCGCCGCTGCCTCCCGTCCCAGCAAGCTGTCCGGCCGCAGCAGCAGCAGAATCTCTTCATGCCACAGCAGGGCGCCCTCCACGCACAGAGCGTTGCCTTTTCCGATCCCGTCGAACACGCTCGACAAAGCGGCGCGCTTGACATCCACATCGGACACTTCCCGGACGGTATCGACCGCAAAGGCAACCTCCCCACCGCCCGCCTCCATGATCAACAAGCGCCGGCATTCGCGGTCCGGCGGCACGTTCATGCCAAGTATGCGCGCAAGATCGACGACAGGCATCACGTCCCCCCGAATGTGAACGATCCCGAGCACCCGCCTGTCTTTCCCGGGAAAAGGCCGGAGCGCCTGCAGACGCTCAATGGACCGCACGCGCAGGGCGTCCACTCCGTACAACTGGCCACCCAGTGAAAACAACACCACTTTCGCCATCTTGCATTCCTCCATTTCCCTTCTGTCCGGCCGGGTACCCCTTTACAGGTTCACGACGCCGCCGCTCTCGATCGCGGCATCCGGATCCAGTTCGGCGTACGACAGCACGAACAGGTCGGGCAGCGGTCTTTTGAGCACGCGCCTCACATGCGGCCGTATGACGGGCGATGTCAGCAAAACAGCCGATTTCCCGAGCGCCGCAAGGCGATTGACGTGATCCGCGACTCCTTTGGTCAACTGCTGCATCGAGCGCGGGTCCATGACCAACTGCAATCCCTGGTCGGTCTGCGACAACTGTTCCTGCAGCCTGTGCTCCGCCGCTTGGCTGAACGTGATGGCCGTGATGACGGTTGCCGTCCCCCGCGCAAGCGAGGTGATCTGCCGCGCGAGATGTTGCCGCGCATACTCGCTCAGCATGTCGGTATCCTTGCACGCGGCGCCATAATCGGCCAGCGTTTCGAGAATGGTCGCGAGATCCCTGATGCTCACCCGCTCTTGCAACAGATTTGCGAGCACCTTTTGCACCTCTCCGACTGTCAGGACCTGTGGAACCAGTTCCTCGACCAGAACTGGCTGGCGTTCCTTCACGGCGTCCAGCAGCGCCTTTGTCTCCTGGCGCCCCAGCAGTTCGTGCGCGTGTCTTTTCACCACCTCCGTCAAATGTGTCGCAATGATCGACGGCGCATCGACGACTGTGTACCCCGCCAGCAGCGCCTTGTCCCGCATCGCGGTGTTCAGCCATTCGGCGGGGAGGCCAAACGCCGGTTCCGTAGCGGGAATGCCGACGACAGAAGGGTCGGCGGCGCCGGGACTCATGGCCAGATAGTGCCCTGGCATCAGTTCGTAACGGGCCACTTCATTTCCGCGGATGCGAATCACGTACTCATTGGGCTGCAGGCCGATGTCGTCGCGAAACCGCACCATGGGAATCACGACGCCCAGGTCAAGCGCGCATTGCCGCCGGATGAGCCCGACCCGCTCCAGCAGATCTCCCCCCTGGGCCGCGTCCGCCAGAGGAATCAACCCGTAACCGAACTCAAATTCGATCGGTTCGACCTGCATGAGCCCGTACATGCTCTCCGGGCTTTTCGTGGATTTCGTCTTCGCGGCCGCCTCTTCCTGCCTGGCAAGATCGTCCACCGCACGCCTTTCCCGGTTCATGCGCCGCGCCGCGATGACAAGCAGCAGCGCCAGCGGGGCGGTCGGCAACAGGGAGATCGGCGTCATCAGTCCGAGCAGCGTGATCAGTACGGCGACGATGTACAGCAGAGAAGGGAAAGCAAACACCTGGCCAAGCACGTCCGAACCGAAATCCTCGCTGGTTCCACTGCGCGTGACCATCAGCCCGGTCGCCGTCGACAGCAAAAGCGCCGGGATCTGGCTGACCAGGCCATCTCCTACGGACAGCAGCGTGTAGGTCGACAGCGCCGTGGAGAAACTCATTCCGCGCTGCGCCATGCCAATGATGAATCCGCCGATCACGTTGACGGCCACGATGATCATGGAGGCAATGGCATCTCCCTTGACAAATTTGCTTGCGCCGTCCATCGATCCGTAGAAATCTGCTTCATCTTCGATTTTCCGCCGTCTGGTCCGCGCCTCGTTTTCCGTGATGAACCCGGAATTCAAATCCGCATCGATGCTGATCTGCTTCCCCGGCATGGCGTCGAGCGTGAAGCGCGCCGCGACTTCCGCGACACGCTCCGCGCCGCGCGTGATCACGATGTACTGGATGATGATGAGGATGATGAAGACGATGAGGCCAACCACGGCGTTACTGCCGATGACAAAACTCCCGAACGTCTGGATCACCGATCCCGCATACGCTTGTGTGAGAATCAGCCTTGTCGACGAGACGTTCAGGGCGAGCCGAAACAATGTCGTGATCAGGAGCAGCGACGGAAATACGGAAAACTCAAGCGGCTCTTTCGTGCGCATGGATACAAGCAACACCGTCAAAGAGATGGACAGGTTGACGATGATCAGGAAGCTGAGCAGCGTCGGAGGCATCGGGATGACCAGCATAGCGATCACCAGAATGACGATTGCCAGAGGCAGCATCGCAAGTTTTTTCACATGTGTCACCCCGTTTCACCAGGATGGCCCCCGGACGGCCCGCCCGCGGCCTGTTTCACAGCGTCCTGTTCTTCAGCCTGTACACGTACGCCAGCACCTCCGCGACCGCCTGAAACAGTTCGCCTGGAACGTACCCGTCGACATCGACAAGGTCGTACAGCGCCCTGGCCACGGACGGATTCTCGACAATCGGGACGTGGCGCAAAAGCGCTTCTTCCCGAATGCGCTTTGCAAATTCGTCCACGCCTTTGGCGAGCACCTGCGGCGCGTGCATCCGGGCCGCGTCGTACGCCAGTGCGACCGCGAAGTGCGTCGGATTGACCACGACCACGTCCGCTTTCGCCACCTTGCGCAGCATGCGCCTGCGCGCGACAGCGCGACCGCGTTCGCGCAGTTTGCGCTTCATCTGCGGGCTGCCCTCGTTGCTCTTGGTCTCTTCCTTGATATCTTCTTTGCTCATCCGCAGACTGCGTTCCATCTCGTAGCGCTGGTACAGGTAATCTCCGACCGCGAGAACCAGAAACGCCGTACCGGCAGCCAGCAGAACGGACGCCGCGCCGTTCATCAGCTCGCCGAACACCACACTCACGTCCGTCCCCATCAGCGCGCCGAGTTGTCCCACAACGCCGCCGAGGGCCACGTAGACGCTGACGCCGAGAACCGCCATCTTGACGGTGGATTTCAGCAGTTCAACGAGCGAGCGCGGACTGAACAGGCGCCCCGTGCCCGCGATAGGATTGATCCGTCCGAAGTCGGGCAGCAACCCCGCCACATTGAACAGGGGTCCCACCTGAAAATAGGCGACAAACACCGCAAGCAGCATGCCGGCCAGCAGGATGGGACCGAGCACTAACGCCAGGGCGATCACCGGGCCGCCGAACGCGCCCAGGCTCAAGCTCCCGTGCGCCGCCTGCAGGATTCCCGTCGAAAACATGCGGGACATCACGGACATCAGGTCGTACGCCGCACCCGCGCCAAAAAGGCGCAAGCCAGCGACGACGGCGAGAAAGCCGACGGCCCCGGTCAGATCTTGGCTGTGCGCCACTTGCCCTTTCTTGCGCGCTTCCTGTCTTCTGTGCGGTGTGGCCCGTTCTGTGCGCTCCGCAAACAACTGCAGTTGAAACGCAACCATCAGACGCGCCCCCCAAGCCCGTAAAACACCTGTGTGATCGCCTGCTCCATCTGCGTCAACAGCCCGCCGAACAGATTGCCCATGGCGGGCAGCACGACGACGAGAAGCGCCAGGCCCACCAGGAGAGCGGCCGGCATGCCGACGACGAACACGTTCATCTGCGGCACGGCGCGCGAAGCGATGGCGAGCGAGATGTTCGTGAGAAACA
>JAKACR010000088.1 GCA_021821225.1 Bacillota bacterium
GCTCGCGGAAGACCCGGACTGTCTTTTGTTCGAGACGTTCTACGATCTGGAGGAACTGCGCACGGTGGTCCGGGCGGCGCGCAGATTGACAGACCGTCCGTTGATCGCGCAACTGGCCCTGGTGGACCTGACGGTCACGCGCGACGGGGTGGCGGTTGGCGACGCCTTCACCCGGCTCATCGAGGAGGGGGCGACGGTTGTCGGACTGAATTGTCGGCTTGGCCCTGCCGATATGGAGAGGGCGTTTGCGAAAGCCGCACTGCAGCCGTCCATGCGATTGTCCGCGTTGCCAAACGCGGGATTGCTCAGCGTGACGGACGGGCGTTACGCGTATGCGGCGGAACCGGAGTACTTCGGCCGCGCTGCAGGGGTTTTTCGTGATCTCGGCGTTCGTATCGTGGGCGGTTGTTGTGGGACCACGCCGGAGCACATCCGACAGATGGCGGATGCCGTGCGCGGACTTGCCCCGTTGTGCCCGGAACCGACCGCCGTGGCGCGGGAAGCGGTGCTTGAAATTGGACGGGATGCAGGGCGCGAACTCGCGTCGCCGGCGACGGGCGATGGAAGAGGGCGGGCGGCGCTGGTGCGACCGGCGTTCGTGCATGAAAGAGTCCGACGCGGCGAGCGCGCGGTGATCGTGGAACTCGATCCGCCCAAGGACCTGTCGCCCGACAGCTTTCTGGAGGGCGCGCGGGCGCTGCGCGATGCCGGCGCGCACGCGGTGACGCTGGCGGACAATTCACTGGCCATCATGCGGATGAGCAATATGGCGCTCGGCGCGCTCATGAAGCAACACGGCGTGGAGCCGCTTTTGCACATCGCGTGTCGCGACCGCAATCTGCTCGGCCAGCAGTCGCATCTGCTCGGCCTGCACGCGCTCGGCATCCACCAGGTGCTCGTCGTGACGGGCGATCCGTCGCGCTTCGGAGATTATCCCGGCGCCACATCCGTTTACGATGTGTCCTCATTTGACATGATCCGCATGGTGAAACAGTTGAATGAGGGCGTCGCATTTTCCGGACGCGCGCTTGCCAAGCGGGCGCATTTTGCCGTGGGCGCGGCATTCAATCCGCACGTGCGCCACCTGGACAAGGCGATTGCGCGCCTGGAGCGGAAGGTTGAGGCGGGCGCAGATTTTATCATGACACAGCCGATCTTCGATCCCGCCATGTTTGCTGTTTTGCGCGAGGCGACACGCCATATTCCGGCTCCTGTGTTTGTAGGCGTCATGCCACTGCTCAGTTCGCGCAACGCCGAGTTTTTGCACAACGAGGTGCCCGGCATCCGGCTGACCGACGAAGCGCGCGCGCGAATGGCGCAGTTCAAGGGTGCGCGCGCACGGGAGGAAGGGGTGGCGCTGGCGCGCGAACTGATCGACGCGGCGGCGGAGTGGTTCAACGGCATTTACCTCATCACACCGATGATGCGCTACGAGATGACCGTGGAATTGACGGCCTATGCGCGGACGTTCTCCGCCCGTGGCGAAGCGCCGCAGTGAACACCGCAGCGAAGCGCCGCACCCGGTGGGAACCGCGGCGTTCGTTGGCAGGGGGTATCCTGTTTTCCGACAATAGCATCTGCCCCCTTTTTGAACGACCTCTAATACAGAAAAGGTTGTCTGTCGTCAAGCTGTCTCCCTGTCGTATAATAGCTTGATGACACAAGAGGGCGGGACGCCATGTCGACCAAACACGATCAGATTCTGCAACATATCGAGACACTGCCTGTCGGCAGGCGCATCTCTGTGCGCCAGATTGCCAAACACCTGTCGGTCAGCGAAGGAACGGCGTACCGCGCGATCAAGGAGGCGGAGGGTCAGGGCCTGGTCACGACGATCGAGCGGGTTGGTACGGTGCGAATCGAGCGCAAGGCGCGGCGCGACATCGACCGCCTGACGTTCGCGGAGGTTGTGAACATTGTTGACGGGACGATGCTCGGCGGCCGTTCCGGCCTATACAAGACCCTGCACAAATTCGTAATTGGCGCGATGGAGATCGACGCCATGATGAAGTATATCGATCCAGGGTCGCTCGTGATTGTCGGCAACCGGGAGCGGGTTCACCTGGCATCGCTCCAGCAGGGCGCCGCCGTGCTGATCACGGGCGGATTCAGTACCAACGCGGCGGTCGTCGAACTGGCCGACCGTCTGGAATTGCCGATTATTTCCTCAGCTTATGACACGTTTTCGGTGGCGTCCCTGATCAATCGCGCAATCTACGATCGCCTGATCAAAAAGGACATCCTGCTCGTGGAAGATATTCTCAGCAAGGACATGCCGGCGGTCATGCGCGCCGAACAGACCGTTGCCGATTACCGGCGACTCGTCGAGAGCACAGGCCATTCGCGCTTTCCCGTGCTGCAGGGCGACGGCCGTCTGGTCGGCGTGATTGCCGCCAAGGATGTGTACGGACAAGGGGCGGAAGTGCAGATTGGACGCGTGATGACCCGCCAGTTCATCTCAGTGACGCCAAAGACGTCCGTCGCCTCGACCGCGCACATGATGGTGTGGGAAGGGCTGGAACTCCTCCCTGTGCTGGATTTTCGCCGGCTCGTCGGTGTGGTGAGCCGCCAGGACGTGATCAAGGCCCTGCAGTACAATCAGAAGCAGCCGCAGTTGGCCGAGACCATGGAGGATGCGGTCCTGGCGCATTTCCAGGATGCGTCGGAAGAAGATGTCGTGAGTCTGTCCGGCGATGTGACGCCGCAGATGACGACGCACCACGGTGGTCTGTCGGCCGGCGCTTTCATGACGGTGCTTGGCGAGACGGCGATGCGCGCGGTGCGCAGAGTGCGCGACGCGAATATGCTGTTTGAAAATGTGACGCTGTATTTTTTGAAACCCGTACAGATCGAGCAGTATGTCGAGGCGCGCGCGCGCGTGATCGAGTGCGGGCGCAAGGTGGGGAAGGTCGATGTGGAACTGTTCCGCGGCTCCGAACTCGTCGGCAAGGCGCTGGTCACCA
The DNA here is from genome assembly GCA_021821225.1 of Bacillota bacterium. The sequence goes on from JAKACR010000088.1 coordinate 2,964, forward strand.
TACAGTTGCTGGAACGCTGACGGGCGAAGAGCAGGATCGCCCGCAGAAAGATCGCCCGCGGAAGGATCGCCCGCGGCCCAACCGGAGTCGTGCCGTGGCTGGCGCACCGAACCGTTGGGGAGACTGTCGGCGCAGGTGTCGCGGGGGAGGGATGAGCGTGTCGAAGTTTGCCCATTTGCGGGTATTCAGCGAATACAGCCTGCTGTACAGTGCAGCCCGCATTGCGCAGGTTGCGGAGCGGGCGAAGCGAGACGGGATGGCGGCCGTCGGGGTGACTGACCGGGGCGGTCTGTTTGGCGCGGTGACCACTTGGCGGACTCTGCGCGACGCGGGGTTGAAGCCGGTGCTTGGGCTGACCGTACAGATCGCAAAACGTCGCGACCGATCAGTCGAGGGACGAGCGCAGCCAATGGAACTGGCTCTGCTGGCCGAAACGTTCTCCGGCTATGAGGCGCTTGTCGCACTCGCGACGGACGCCGCACAAAACGATCCCGAAGGGCTGGCGCGCAATACGTTCGAGGAGGTGGCGCAGCGCGCGCACGACGGCGTCATCTGTCTGACGGGCGGGCGAAACGGCGCGCTCGGGGCGTCGCTTGCCGGGAATGATGAGAAAAATGCGCTGCGGATGCTCGCTCGGCTATCCGAGGTGTTCGGGCCGGACGGTGTGTACGTGGAACTGCAGGCAACCGGCGCGACCGGCGAGAGTGAGCGGATGGCGCAGGCGGCTCGTCTGGCCGGGATCGCGGGGTTGCCCACCGTGGCGACCGCCCCGGTCAGACACCTCGAACCGCAGGATCTGCGTCTCGTCGATGTCCTGCAGGCGGTTCGCGACGGCGGCACGCTGGCGGACGCCGCCGCGCTGCGCGAACCCGGCGCAAATTTTTCGTTTCGCAGCACGGCACAGATGGCGACGCTGTTTCGCGGATACGAGAGCGCTCTGGAGGCCACGGTGGAGATCGCCTGCCGCGCCGGATTGGAACTGCCGCTGGGCAAACTGCGCCTGCCGCGTTTTCCGGCGCCGCAAGGGCGGACGGAGGAGGACTATCTGTGTGAAGTGGCCCGCGCCGGCCTGGCCGCGCGCCGTCTGCTGGAGGAGGAGCCGTATCGCGAGCGGCTGGAGTGGGAACTCGCAGTCATTGTACAGATGGGGTTCGCTGGCTACTTCCTGACGGTCTGGGATTTTGTGCGCTACGCCAAGGACCACGACATCTCGGTGGGCCCCGGCCGCGGATCAGCCGCAGGGAGTCTTGTCGCGTACGCGCTTGCCATCACGGATGTCGATCCGCTGCGCCACGGATTGCTGTTCGAGCGGTTTCTCAATCCGGAGCGGGTGAGCATGCCGGACATCGACATCGACTTTGAGACGGAACGCCGCTATGAAGTGATCGAGTACGTTGCGCGACGTTATGGCCGGGAGCGCGTGGCGCAGATCGGCACATTCGGCACCCTGGCGGCGCGCGCGGCGATTCGCGATGTGGGCCGTGTGCTGCAGGCGCCGGCCGCGGAGATCGACAGGCTGGCGGGGAAAATACCCGGCGGTCCCGGTATCACGCTCGACCAGGTATGGGAACAGGACGGCGACATCGAACGGCTGGTGGCGCAAAGACCGGCGCTCGCGCGCGTCTGGGAACTCGCGCGCGGCATCGAAGGGCTGCCGCGGCACGTGTCGACGCACGCGGCGGGCGTCGTGATCGCGGCGCAGCCGCTTACGGCGCTCGTGCCGCTCATGAGCGGCGTGGAGGGGCTGCATGTCACGCAGTATGCGATGGAGGACATCGAAGCGCTTGGGTTGCTCAAGATGGATTTTCTCGGTCTGCGGGCCCTGACGCAGTGCGACCGGACCGTGCGCTTTGTGGAGCGCGTGCGCGGCGTGCGCCTGCGTTACGAAGACTTCTCGTTTGACGGGCCGACGCGCGCGCTGCTTGCGGACGGCGATACGGACGGCTGCTTTCAACTGGAATCCGCCGGGGTCAAGCAGGTGTTGCGCGACATGCGGCCTGTGGACCTGGAGGATCTGATCGCGGTCATCTCCCTTTACCGGCCTGGACCCATGGAGCAGATCGGACCGTTTCTGCGCGCCCGCGCCGGGCTCGCGCCGATCCGCTATGAGGCGCCTGAACTGGAACCGATTCTCGCGCCGACTTACGGCATCATCGTCTACCAGGAACAGATCATGCAGATCGCGGCCGCGATGGCCGGGTTCACGCTGGGACAGGCGGACGAGTTGCGCCGCGCCGTGGCGAAAAAGAAGCGTGGCGCGCTTGACGCCGTGCGCGATCGGTTCGTTGCCGGCTGTGTGGCGCGCGGCGAGCCGAACGCCGTGGCGGAGAGGGTGTACGACCTGATCGAGCGCTTTGCGGATTACGGATTCAACCGTTCACACGCCGCGGCGTATGCGCTGCTCGCCCTGCGCACCGCCTATCTCAAGGCGAACTACCGCGCGGAGTTCATGGCTTCCCTGATTTCCGACAGTGTTTCGCGTCCCGACAAAGTGGCGCAGTATGCCGAGGCGGCGCGGCGCGCGGGTGTGCCCGTGCTGCCTCCGGACGTCAACCGCGGCGAAGGGGACTGCGTGCCGGAACGTCTGGAGAACGGTGCAATCGGCATCCGGTTGGGGCTGTACGCGATCAAGCATGTCGGCGTCAGCGCGGTTGACGCCATCCTGAAGGAGCGTACCGGGCACGGCGCCTACCGGTCACTGGCGGATTTTGCGGCGCGCGTCGACGCGCGTGCGGCGGGAAAGCGCGTGCTGGAACACCTGATCAAGGCCGGCGCGTTTGACGGGTTCCGGCGTTCGCGCGCGGATTGCCTGACGGAGCTGGAACACCTGGAGGTGCGGGGCAATCGCGCGCGCGCGGGCGAACAACTGTCTTTGCTGGCCGTCTCTACAGCCGATGGCGTTCCGTCCGCCGTCGCTGTCGACGTGCGGGACGATCCGCGCGCCGTGCTGCAATGGGAGCGCGAATTGGTGGGATTCTCCGTATCGGTCGATTCGTATGCGCAATTGCGCAGTGTCCAGACAGAGCACGGCATGGGGGATCTGGCGACGGAACGCGCGCAGAGCGCGCATGCGCACGAACAAGGCTTTGCGTGGACGGGCAGGCTGGCGGGCAAGGTGGCGCGCGTGCGCCTGCGCCGGACCAGGCGGGGGGAACAGATGGCGTTTTTCACGCTGGAAGACGCGTCCGCCCAGGTGGATCTCGTCGTGTTTCCGGCGGTCTTTCGGACACTTTCCAGACTTCCCGAAGACGGGGAAGTCGTCCTTGTCCGGGCGCGCGCCGACACAAAGAGCGGGGAGTGGATCGCGTCGGCGGTCGAAACGTGGCGCCCGGTCATGTACATCAAGATCGACGAGCGGCTGGAAGGCGATATCGCGGCGCTGCGCCAGTTGAGACAGGTGCTGCTGGAACACGCAAGCTCGAAAGGCGCAAGTGAGGAGCGCGCGGACGAGGTGGGCGTGACGCTGCTCTACACCTCGGGCAAGGCGCGCCGTCTGGAAAATCTGACGGTGCATCCGTCGCCTGCCCTGCTGCAGGCAATCGAACAATTGACCGGTTCCTCCGCGGTGCGCATCATGTGACAGCACTCGCCCGCATCTAACATTTTCTGCGCACCGTGCGCATCATGTCGAGCTTTACCGCGCAGCTTTTCTTGCACGCTCAGTTTTTTGCATGGTAATATGGACTTATTCGACTCAAAGTCAATCGGGAGGCGGCGACCGTGTGGACCGTCATCTACATTGCGTCGACGTTGCGACAGGCCGAGAAAATCTGTGAACGGCTGGCGGCGGAAGGGTTTCTTGCGCGTCAGCGCCAGGCGACGACAGCCCGCCAGCAGTATGAGATTCTTGTTCCTGCCTCTGAACTGGAAGACGTCAGAGAATTGCTGAACGACATAGTGCATTCCTCCTCTTTATTCTGAAGGCGAGAGACGGACGCAGCGGGCGGACGGTCTCGTGATGCTGCATGCGAAGTACGAGGTGACGCGGTGTTAAAGGATCTGTTTCCGAAAAAAAAGCGCTACACCACGATCTCGCCCCATCCCTCCGCACGTGACAAGGTCCCAGAGGGACTGATGAACAAGTGCAAGAGTTGCGGCGAGATTCTCCTATACAAAGAATTGGAGAAAAATCTTAAGACGTGCCCGCGGTGCGGCTATCATTTCAGCCTCACCGCGCATGAGCGGCTCGAAATGACGCTTGACGCCGGGTCGTTTCAGGAATTCGACGCGAGACTCTGCACGGAGGACCCGCTTCAATTTCCTGATTATCAGGAAAAACTGGAAAAGGCGCGCGCTGCGACAGATCTTGTAGACGCCGTCGTGACGGGGCGCGGGACGATTGACGGGCGACCGCTGGTCATGGGGGTCATGGATCCCCGTTTTATCATGGGCAGCATGGGCGTTGTCGTCGGCGAAAAGCTCGCGCGCGCCGCTGAACATTCGCTTTCGGAGCGCATTCCGCTCGTGATCTTCTCCGTCTCGGGCGGCGCCCGCATGCAGGAGGGGATCTTTTCACTCATGCAGATGGCGAAAGTGTCCGGAGTATTGGCGCGCCTGTCCGAGGCGGGTGTCTTGTACATCTCGGTCCTGACCAATCCGACGACAGGCGGCGTGACGGCCAGCTTTGCGATGCAGGGCGACGTGAACCTGAGTGAACCCGGCGCGATCATCGGATTTGCGGGACGGCGGATCATTGAGGCGATGATCCGCCAAAAACTGCCGGACGAGTTCCAGACGGCGGAGTTTGTGCTGGAGCACGGCATGCTTGACAAAGTGGTACATCGCAAGGAGATGCGCCAGACAATCGCGGCGCTGCTGTCGCTTCACGCCGGGGAGGGTGAGTGCGTTGGCAACTGATCTGCCGTTTGAGAAACCTCTTGTTGAATTGCGGATGCGGATTGAGGAACTGAGGCGCTTTACGGAAGAAAAAGGCATCGACGTGAGCGAGGAAGTGGCGGTTCTGGAAGCAAAGGCGCGCGCCTTGGCGGAGACGATCTATCGCGATTTGAAACCGTGGCAGCGCGTCCAGATCGCCCGCCATCCGGACCGTCCGACGGCGCTCGACTATGTGCGCGGCATGTGCGAAGATGTCATGGAGTTGCACGGCGACCGCAATTTTCGCGACGATCCCACGGTGGTGGGCGGCATCGCCCGCTTTGACGGCTGCCCGGTCACGTTTGTCGGCACGCAGAAGGGGCGCGATACCAAGGAGAGCATCCACCGCAATTTCGGCATGGCGCACCCCGAGGGCTATCGCAAGGCGTTGCGGCTGATGAAGCAGGCGGACAAGTTTGGCCGCCCCATTCTGTGCCTCATTGATACGGCCGGAGCCTATCCCGGACCTGCGGCGGAGGAGCGCGGTCAGGGCGAGGCGATCGCGCGCAACCTGATCGAGATGTTCCAGTTGCGCGTGCCCATCATCAGTGTGGTGACGGGCGAGGGAGGGAGCGGCGGAGCGCTGGGGCTGGGCGTCGGAGACCGCGTCCTGATGCTGGAGCACGCGTACTACAGCGTCATTGCCCCGGAGCCGGCGGCAACGCTGTTGTGGAAAGACCCCGCGCAAGGAGAACGGGCGGCTGAAAAGATGCGCATCACGGCGGCCGATCTCCTGTCGTTTGGCGTGATCGACGAGATGGTAGCCGAGCCGTTCGGCGGCGCGCAGCGCGCGCCGAACGAGATGATCGCCACGCTCAAGGAGGCCGTGCGCGGGTCTCTCCGCATGTTGCGCAAATTGACGCCGCGGGATCTGATGGCTTTGCGGCAGGAAAAATACCGCCGGATCGGGGCGTTCACAGAGCTTTCCGAGCAGCCGTCCGAACGCGAAGCCGATGTCGCAGTATCGACTGTGCAGGAATGATATTTGGCCGGGGATTGCAAAGGAGGCGGGTAAAGTGGCGGCGGATCGGCAGACGGAACCGAGCGCAGTCCGGCGGATTGCCCTTTTGACGAGCGGCGGCGACGCACCGGGCATGAACGCGGCGGTGAGAGCGATCGTGCGCAAGGGATTGTACCACGAGCTAGACGTGTACGGGATCAAGCGCGGGTACGCAGGGTTGCTGGCCGACGAGATCCAGCCGATGGAACCGGGTTCAGTGGCCGATATCATTCAGCGCGGAGGCACCACATTGTATACGGCGCGCTGCGAAGAGTTCAAACAGTCCGAGGTGCAGGACCAGGCCGCGGCGATTCTCGCCCGGCACGGCATTGACGGCCTGATCGTGATCGGCGGGGACGGTTCCTTTCGCGGCGCGCTGGCCCTGGCGCGACGCGGCGTGCGGACGATCGGCATTCCGGGGACGATTGACAACGACATCCCAGGGACGGACTACACGATCGGATTCGATACAGCCGTCAACACGGTGATCGGGGCGATTGACAAGATACGGGACACGGCCACGTCCCATGAACGTACATACGTGGTGGAAGTGATGGGCCGCGGGGCGGGCGATATTGCGATGATCGCCGGGCTGGCGGGCGGGGCGGAGTCGATCGTGATTCCCGAGGCACCGTTTGTGCTCGACGATGTGATCGTCAAGCTGCGCCATGGCGTGGAGCGCGGGAAACGGCACAGTATCATCCTCGTGGCCGAAGGGGTCTGCCGCGGCATGGACATTGGCGACCAGATTGCAAAAGAGACGGGCTGGGAGGTGCGTGTCACGGTGCTCGGCCATCTGCAACGGGGCGGATCGCCGACGGCGTTCGACCGTTCTTTGGCGTCGCGGATGGGGGCGCATGCGGTGGACCTGTTGCGCGCCGGAGAATCGGGCAAGATGGTGGGCGTCCGGGGCTCCCAACTGGTGGCGGTCGACATTGCGGAAGCGCTCGCGAGCGAGCGCAGGCTGGATCTGTCGATCTATGAACTGGCCGGCATTCTGTCATTGTGAACCATTTTGAACAGTCTCT
>JAKACR010000089.1 GCA_021821225.1 Bacillota bacterium
TTGGAACACCGGTAAAGTTATAGGCGCTGCCTAATACACCGGAGGTAAAACCAAACAACAAGCCCCAGATTGGATTCTGAATTCTATATTTGGTTTTATTGGATTCTATAATTTGTGTATACAAGGAGTAACCGCCATATACAATAAGTGAAATGCCAAGTAAGCCATACATTACTTTCGCCAGAATAAAAATAACCATCACCAATCCAATGGGAATTCCTACAAGCGCGGAAAAAACCAGTGGAATAAGTTCCTTGAGATTGATATGCCGCCAACCAGTTGTCGCTGAAAACAAGGCTACAGTAATGCCGACAAGTCCCATCAAAGACACGGAAGTGTGCAAATGGACAGGCAGCAATGTAAGCAGTGGCATACTTACCACAGCTTCTCCGAAACCAAACGCAGTTCGTGTCAGAGCTCCCAGGAAGACCACAAAAACTACCGCAAGAATCAATGCGATCGACATATATAACTCCCATCTGTTTCGATGTAGTTTAATCCCCGCGGCGGCAGTGGCCGTCAGACCATGGACGTTTCGGGCGCGCTCTTCGGACAAGCTCTTCTAAAACCGCGCGCGAACGTGTACAATGGACCATGCATTTGTGATCTGCTGTTAGGAGTTGATACTAAATTGATGTTGCGCGATGTGCGAATTGTGGCCACGGGGTCATGCGTTCCGGATGAACGCCTGACCAACGACGACCTGGAACGGATGGTCGACACCAACGATGAATGGATTCGCACGCGCACGGGCATCCGCGAACGGCGACGGTTGGCGCCCGACCAACCCGTTTCGGATCTGGCCTCCCGGGCCGCGAAGCGGGCGATGGAGGAGGCTGGCGCGGCCCCTGACGACATCGATCTGATCATCGGCGCGTCATTCACCAACGATCTCGCCTTTCCCGGAGTGGCGTGCCTCGTACAACGCGACATCGTCGCGGCGCATGCCGTCGCTTTTGATACAAACGCCGTGTGCGCGGGCTACCTGTACGCAGTCATCCAGGCCTCGCAGTTTCTGCAGACCGGCGCGTACAAAACCGCCCTGGTGATCGCCGCAGAAGGCCTGACGCGCTACGTTGATTACACGGACCGCAACTCTTGCATCCTGTTTGGCGACGGCGCAAGCGCCGTGCTGTTGCAAAGCGTGGAAAGCCCGAAAAACAGGGAAGGCGGACGCCACAGCAGCGACGGGCGGCCCGGATTGATCGATTTTGACCTGGCCACGGACGGATCCCGCGTCAACGTCGCCTTCTGCCCGAGACCGACCGCGCCTGCGAAATGGCTGAAAACCCTCAGCGACAGAGAAGAAGTGACCCCCTGGATCTGGCAGGATGGCCGCGCTATGTTCAAAGCCGCAATCAACGGCATGACAGAGAGCGTCCAGCGCATTCTGACGCGCCAGAACCTTCGCGCCTCCGATATCGCGGCGCTCATTCCGCACCAAGCCAACCTGCGCATCATTGAGGCGGTCGGCGAACGTGTCGGCATACCGACAGAGCGAGTGGCGCTCTGCCTTGAAGAATACGGCAACACATCCGCCGCCTCCATGGGTATCGCGCTAGACAAGTGGCGCAAGCAGGGCCTTGTCCGTACGGGCGACCTGCTCATGTTCACCGCGTTCGCGGGCGGTCTCACGTGGGGTTCGATGCTGTTTCGCGCCTAAGGACCGCGATAAACCGCATTCCGACTCCCCCGGCTCATTCCTCGCTATGGGAATGCCCGCATCCTGCCTTGCGGCGGGCGTTCCGGTCCTCCGCACCGCGCCTGTTTGCTCCGATACTCCCGCACCGCGCCTATTTTTGCGCTTGTCCGCATATGTATCCCCTATATCTACCGCAAAAGAGCGCTCCAGGAGGAAACCATGCCGATTCCTGCCTTGTCGGTCGCACTGCGTGCGGTCGCCGGGCTCGTCGTGTTTATCGTCGGGCTCACCGCTTTGCGCCGCGGTTTACGCGCAGTCTGGTCGAGTCGCGCCGAGCGCATGATCTCACGCCTTGTCCGTACACCGCTGCGCGGCTTGTTCACAGGCATAGCGGCCACTGTGCTCGTTCAATCCAGCACGGCCGTCACCATCATGTCAATGGCCATGGTGAGCGCCGGGGCACTGCGTTTCCCGGATACGATCGGCCTGATTCTTGGCAGCAATATCGGAAGCACCCTCACCGTCGGTCTGCTTGCACTGGACGTGGAGCGCGCCGGTCCCTGGCTTGCCGGCGCCGGCATCATCTTGTTTCTGGCCGGCCGCGCGTTCCTTCCCGGAAAGTCGCGCGCGCGGGCGGACGCGCTCGCTGTCAGCGCGGTCGGCTTCGGAACGCTGTTCGTCGGCTATTCATTCATCGAAGCGGCATTGCAGCCCATCGTTGCCTCGCCGCTGGTGACAGACTGGCTGGCCGGGGCCAATGTCCATCCCGCCCTGGGCCTGCTCGTCGGCACGCTTGTCACGGCCGCCATCGGAAGCAGTTCAGCCAGCACCGCCATGGTGCTGGCGCTCGCCGGATCGGGCGCCCTCACGCTGCCCGCCGCGGTCGCCGTGATCTTCGGCAACAATATCGGGACATGCGTGACGGCGGTCATCGCCAGCATCGGCGGTTCGCGCGATGTCCAGCGCGTAGCGGCCACCCATGTCTTGCTCAATGTCGTGGGCGCCGCAGCCTTCATGCCGTTGCTGGACCCGTTTGTCCGGCTCGTGATCCTCGTCGCGCCGACGCCGGCCATGCGCGTAGCCGCTGCGCACATCCTGTTCAACGTAATCTGTTCGGTTGCCGCGCTCCCGTTTTCCGCCCGGATCGCGCGCGCACTGTACGTCCTGCTGCCAGATCGCGCATAGAGAACATGGCCGCAGGAGAGGCGCGTAAGAAAACGGCTCACCAGTGCGCTCACCAAGAGGTGATCCACCAGGGTGGAATCACCAAGGGGCGGATTCAGGCAATTCGACAAGACGGGTTCCCGCACTGGTCCCAATCCTCGTGGCTCCGGCCTCCAGCAGGTCGTACGCGGCCTCCGGAGTGCGCACACCTCCCGACGCCTTGACGCCGATCACATCGCCGACAATCTGGCGCAGCCTGCGCACAGCCGTCACGGAGGCGCCACCCGCGTTGGAAAAGCCCGTGGAGGTCTTGACAAAGTGCGCGCCCGCCTCCAGCGCACATCGGGCCGCGACAGTCATCTCGTCATCCGTCAACGCTGCCGTTTCCAATATCGCTTTGATGATCGCGTTCCCGTCCGCAGCCTCCACGACCGCCCGCAGTTCCTCTTTCACATAGTTCGCGTCGCTGGCGCGCAACGCGCCGAGCGCGATGACCACGTCGAGTTCCTCCGCCCCGTCCTCCACCGCTGCGCGCGCCTCCTCCGCCTTGATGCGCATGGTCGACGCCCCGAGCGGAAACCCAATCACCGTGCACGCCTTCACCGACGATCCGGAGAGCGCCTGCGCGCACTGCCGCACGTAGACGGGGTTGACGCATACGCTGGCGAAACGGTACGCGCGCGCTTCGCGGCACACCCGTTCCACATCGGACGGCGTGGCCTCCGCGGCGAGCAGTGTGTGGTCGATGAGCATGCCGAGCCGACCGACCGACGGGCCCATGCGGCGCAGCGCAGCGATGCCTCGCGCGAATACGTCAAGATTGTTCGGATATCCCTGTTCGCGAGCAATCCGTTCCGTCTCGTCGATGGCGACGTACCTGGCGCCGGCGATCTCCTCCGCCTGATGTCGCAACTTTCCGCCCAACGCCTCGACAAGGTAATAATAAGCTGTCTTTTGCTCTGTGCGACCGCGGTGCGAGAAGGAGTAGGACACGGCTGCAAGCGGAGCCACGATCCGCCCCGCGATGCCGGTTTCCTCATTGATCTCTCGCAATGCGGCCTCTTCCAGCAGCTCTCCCTCTTCGACGTGCCCTTTCGGCAATGCCACGTATCCGTACGCATCGTCGATCACGAGCACCTCCGGTTCCCCCTGCGCAAACCGGTACACCAGCCCCCCCGCCACAAGTGCCTGTATGCCATCACTCATTTCGTCCACCTTCTCCCAGCAATATCCCCACCCGCGCCCTGTCCGCCGCATCTTCCCTGTCCGAGAGTACAGACTGCAGCACGCCAATCGACAGTTCGCCGCCAGTCTGTTCGACACGCACTTCACACACCTCGCCAATCAACCGCGCATCGGCTGCAAACGCCACAAGCAGGTAGTTGTCCGCATGTCCGACCAGCAGATCCGTCTCGCCGACGCGCCTGATTTCCTCGGGAATGACCTCCAGCGTCCGCCACCGCCACCGTGCGGCATAATCGGCCGACAGCCGCTCCGAGACGCGCAGCAGGCGCAAGACACGCTCGCGCTTGACATCCTCCGGCACTTGGTCGGTGAAGCGGTCGGCGGGAGTCCCCGTCCTGCGCGAATATGGAAACACGTGCAATTGGGCAAACGCCTGCGACTGGACGAACTCCTCCGTCGCCCGGTAGTACTCGTCCGTCTCGCCCGGAAACCCGACGATCACATCGCTCGTGACGGCCAACTCCGGCAATGCTTCCCTGACGCTCGCCAGCTTCCCGGCAAACTGTTCAATGGTATAGTGCCGGTTCATCCGCCGCAGCACTTCCTTATGCCCCGCCTGGAGCGGTATGTGCAGATGGCGGCAGACTTTGCGCGACCGCGCCAGCACGCACACGAGATCATCCGTGATCTCGCTCGCCTCGATCGAGGAAATGCGAATCCGGCGCAATCCCTCCACCGCCTCCAGTTCGCGCAGCAGGTCGGCCAGCGTATAATTCTCAAGATCCTCCCCGTATCCGCCCGTGTGGATTCCAGTCAGGACAATCTCGCGATAGCCCGCGTCTGCCAGCCGGCGGGCCTGGCGCAGCACACTGTCCGGCCGGCGGCTTCGCACCAGTCCCCGCGCGTACGGGATGATGCAAAACGTGCAGAAGTGATTGCATCCGTCTTCGATCTTCAGGGACGCGCGCGTTCTGTCGGCAAACAGCGGCACGTCGAAATCCTCGAATTCTTTTTGCGGCAGGATCGGCGTCACGGTGTGAAATGGCGTGCGCTCCGCCTGCACGCGATCTACCAGTTCGAGGAGACGTTTGCGGTCCTGATTGCCGACGACCAGGTCGACCCCGTCGATCTCCAGAATCTCATCCGGCGCCATCTGCGCATAACACCCCATGACGACGACGACCGCATCCGGATTGTTCCGCACCGCGCGCCGGATCATCTGCCGCGACTTGCGATCCCCTTCGTTGGTGACGGTGCAGGTGTTGATCACGTACACATCCGCGCGTTGTGAAAAATCGACCTGTTCATAGTTTGCGTCGGCAAACAGGCGCCAGACGGCCTCCGTATCGTAAAAATTCACTTTGCAGCCGAGCGTGTGAAACGCCACCGTCCGCGGCATCATTCCGATCCCCCCAGTTCGCCTCGTTCATAAAACAGTGCGGAAGCCGTCACCATCCCGGCCGTTTCCGTGCGAAAGACGCGCGGTCCGAGCGTGAACAGAATCCCTCCGCAAGTCTCCAGCGACTGGATCTCATCCGGCGCAAAGCCGCCTTCCGGTCCGATGACAAAAGACACCGCCGCCTCCTTAAGCGGCAGTTGTGCGAAAATCCGGCGCGCGCTCGGCAATCCCCGATCCTGCGCCTCATACGGCACAAGCAGCGGGATACCCGTCGGGATGGCGGCAACCGCGGCGGAAAGGGAGGGAAAATAACACACTTCCAGGCTGTCGTCCCGTTGCGCGAGTTCCGATCCCTCTTTCGCCATCCTCCGCCAGCGCGCCAGCCGCCCGTCCACCCTGTCGGGCGGGAGCGCGGCGACCGATCGCTTCGCGGCAAACACCCACAACGACCGCGCCCCGATCTCGCAGGCGTGCCGGATCACCAGATCGATCTTGTCCCCCTTTGGTAATCCCTGCAGCCATGTGACAGCGAGCGCCGTTTCTGCGCGCCCGCAGGCGCGCACCGGTTCCAGGCGCGCGCCGTCCACCTCCACGGCCGCAATCCGGCAGACAGAACTGCTTCCACCGGACGACACGATCACTTCGTCCCCCGCGCGCAGGCGCATCACGCGCGTCAGATGGTGGAAATCATCCCCGGCAAGCCACACCGATCCATCCGCCCGGCTCGCTTTTTGCGGAACAATGTAGCGCTGCATGCCGTCTGCACTCCCGTATCCATCAAAAATTCTCCTGGGGGACTGTGATCAACCAAATTTCAGCAGGTGCAGCGCGGACTTTATCACATGTCTCCTGAGCGCACCGCACTCAGGAGAACCCAGTCCCCCATCCGCTCCTGCGCGATCTCTCCAAAACCATGCAGACGCAAGGATTCCGTCACCTCCGCGGCCTGACTCTGCACCAGACCAGATGCGAGCAGCTTTCCGCCTGGCGCAAGCGCGCGCGAGGCGGCGGGCAGCAAGCGCTGCACAAGCCCTGCGAGCAGGTTGGCGACCACGATGTTGAATTTATCCATCCCTTCAACCGCCTCCATGAGATCCGACAAGAGAACGGTTACGGCATCGGCCACCCCATTTTGCGCAATATTGTCTCTTGCCACGTCCACCGCCACCGGATCGAGGTCGAGCGCCACCACTTTCCTCGCTCCCAGCAGCGCCGCGGCGATCGCCAGAATGCCCGTGCCGGTACCCACATCGAGCACCGCGCGATCCGGCGCCAACCGCTCGAGCGCGCGCAGACACAGAAGCGTGGTCTCATGCAGGCCGGTGCCAAATGCCACGCCCGGATCCATCACGAGCGGGATCTGGCCGGGCCCGCCCGACCACTCGGCGAACTCCCAGGAAGGCACGACGGTCAACCGGGGAGATACTTCAAACGCGTGGTAATGTTCCTTCCACGCGTACAAATAATCGTCCTCCGCCAGAACATCCAGCGAAACGGCGAGCGATCCCGCGTCAAGACCGCACTCCCGGACGGCCTGCAGCTCTTGGCGCACACGCGCAAGCAACTCATCCCTGTCCGCAAGCGGTCGCGCGGCGTATGCGGTCACCCGCGCCGCACCCGGCGGCGGGGCGTCCGCGTCAAACCATTCGCCGTACTTTGCGCGCGCCCGCAGTTCCAGCACGTCGTGCGCATCCTCAATGGCGGTTGCAGAAAGACCGGCCCGCTCCATGGCGGCGTTCACGGCATCCGCACACTCCGATGTTGTCGCCACCGTCACGCACCACAGATCCACCCGCAAATCCCCTCACTGGCATTGGGGACATGTGATAAAGTCCGCACAGCAGGCGCCCCAATCCTACTTGTCGTGTTTGAGGCTTCAGTCAAACACGATAGGTACTGTAGTGCGCCTGCCGAAATTTGGTTTATCACATGTCCCCTTGGTGTCCCATTCATTGCCGTTGACACGAGTGTACCACATTGCAAGGCGCGCTTCATACGCCTTCGTCCGCTTGCCTTCGTCCGCCGGGAACTCGCTCTGCTGGGAACTTGCTCCGCCAGAGTGCAGGGCTTAGAATCAAAGCAGCGGTTATCCTGGGAGGTGAGCGAATGGAAGCGGTCTATTCAGGTCGGCGGATCGCGGTGGGCATGTCCGGCGGCGTGGACTCATCCGTCGCCGCGCTCCTGCTGAAGCGGCAGGGATTCGACGTGGTGGGCGTCTTCATGAAAAATTGGGACGAAACGGATGAATCCGGCGTCTGCACGGCCACACGGGATTTTGACGATGTCCGCCGGGTCTGCGACAAGATCGACATTCCCTACTATGCGGTCAATTTTGAAAAAGAGTACATGGAGCGCGTGTTTTCGCATTTCCTCTCTGAATACCAGCGTGGCCTGACCCCGAATCCGGACGTGCTGTGCAACCGCGAGATCAAGTTTCGGGAACTGCTTGCGCGCTCCCTCGCCATCGGCGCAGACGCGCTCGCCACGGGCCACTATGCCCGCGTTTTGCGGACATCCGACGGCTACCGGCTGTTGCGCGGAAGCGACCCGAACAAAGATCAGAGCTACTTTCTTTATGCGATCGGCCAGGACGCGCTCGCGCACGCCCTGTTCCCCGTCGGCGGCATGGTCAAGGCGCAGGTGCGGGAGATCGCACGCAACGAACAGCTGGCCACGGCCGGGAAAAAGGACAGCACAGGCATCTGCTTCATTGGCGAACGCAAATTTCGCGCCTTTTTGCAACAGTACCTCCCCGCTCAGCCGGGAGAGATGCGCACACCAGGCGGACAGTTGGTGGGACGGCACGACGGGTTCATGTACTACACGATCGGGCAGCGCCACGGACTTGGCATTGGCGGCGGTCACGGACCATCCGGCGAACCGTGGTTTGTCGTTGGAAAGGACGTGTCGGCCAACATCCTCTATGTGGCGCAGGGCGAGCACAATCCGCTGCTTTACGCCGACGGCTTGCTTGCGAGTGAACTGACCTGGATCCGTCCGCGTCTGGCTCCCGGAAAGTCCATGCAGTGCACGGTCAAATGCCGCTACCGCCAGCCCGACCAGCCAGCCACGGTCACCGTGCTGGAGGACGGCGAAGTGCGGGTGGCGTTCGCCCGTCCGCTGCGCGCCGTCACGCCCGGACAGTCCGTCGTCTTCTACGATGGGGAGGAATGCCTGGGCGGCGCGGTGATCGACCGCGCACTGTCCCAAGGACGGGAAGTAAAATCCACTGTGCAGGCGATCTGATCCCGGATAGACCTCCATGGCGCTGGTGCGCCGCACGGCTACTCACCGCGCAGCGCACTCTTCATGCGGTCAAAAAAGGTTCTCGACTGCTCATGCGCCTCTTCGCCAAACTGCCGCGACATTTCCCGGAACAAATCCTTCTGCCGTTCAGTCAGCTTGGTCGGCGTCTGCACGACCACACGCACATGCTGATCGCCGCGCGCCACGCCGTTGCCAAGCCGCGGCATCCCTTTGCCGCGCAGGTGGAATGTCGTGCCGGTCTGCGTGCCTTCCGGAACGCGCACCGTCTCCCGCCCGTAAAGCGTGGGCACAGTAATCTCGTCGCCAAGAACCGCCTGGACAAACGTGATCGGCACTTCGCAGTAAATGTCGTTCCCGTCCCGCTCGAAGAAATCGTGCGGATTCACGCGGATGACGATAAACAGGTCCCCTGGCGACGCGCCGCGCTCCCCTGCTTCGCCGCCTCCGGACACGCGGATGCGCGTTCCCGTATCCACGCCGGGCGGAATATTCACTTCCAGCTTGCGCCGCCGCCGCACAGTCCCCTGCCCCCGGCAATCCGGACAGAGGGTCGTGATGCGTTTTCCCCTGCCCTGACACGCCGGACACGTCCGGCGATTGACCATGCGGCCCAGAGGAGTGTTGGTGACAAACTCCTGCACACCGGTTCCCCGGCAGGCGGAACACGTATCGACTTTTGTGCCCGGTTTGGCGCCCGATCCAGAACAGGTCGCGCATGTCTCCGTGCGCGGGATCTCGATCTCTTTGCGCAGACCGAACGCGGCGTCCTTGAAGTCGATTGCCAGCCCATACTCCAGATCGGCGCCGCGGGCCGGACCGCGCGACCGTCCGCCTCCACCGAAAAACATGTCGAAGATATCGTTCAGTCCACCGAAGTCTCCCTGAAATCCGCCGCCGCCAAATCCGCCCTGCGCCGGATCCTGATGGCCGAACTGATCGTACTCGGAGCGCCGCGAAGGATCACTCAACGCCTCATAAGCCTCGGTGACCTCCTTGAACTTCTCTCCGGTCGCAGGATCATCCTTATTCACATCAGGGTGGAGTTTTCGCGCCAGCCCCCTGTATGCTTTCTTGATCTCCTCCTGCGACGCCGAGCGACCGACTCCGAGGACCTCGTAATAATCGCGCTTGCTCACAATGGCGTCCCCCGTACTCCGTTCCGGC
>JAKACR010000090.1 GCA_021821225.1 Bacillota bacterium
CCGATGCTGAGTTAACGGGATAGCCACATATTTGTTTTCTTGCTTCAGATGGCCAAAACCCTTGTCATACGCGGTCTCTGGTCAACAAAAATTCAAGAGATGCGTGGGGCCTGCCCGACGCACGCGAACGGGGTGGACGCGGCGAATCCGATACAAACGGAAACTTCGCAGTGGAGCCCAATTCCCCCGGTCAAGCGAATAGAGAGCGTCATCCGGTCCCGCTCAAGTCATCCGCGGCTGCCAGAGCGAGGATGTCCCGCATTTTTGCGGCATTTTCCGGCAGCGACAGACCGGAGTGGACCATCCTGTCGAGCATGTGAACAGACAGATGCCAATCGCTTATCGCAGCGGTCTTCAGTCCCAGGCGCTGGCGAATCAATCCCCGGATATAGTATGCCTGACACACGTCGCGCAATAACGTCGCGCTGTCCTGCATTTGTGCGCCAGCCGGGACACTGTCCAGCGCTCCGTCCGCACCGGGTACAGCGTGAGGATTCTCTCCCGACTGCCGCAGCGCCTCGTCGCAGTCTGCCGCAGCTTCCGTCAACTTTCCTCCATGCAGTCGCGCAAGCGCCCGCCTCAGATGCAGTTGAGCTAACCGCTCCCTGCGATCTTCCATCCGATCTTCAGTGCGTCTCTCCGTTTGCCTCTCCGCTCTCTCATCAACGCACAAGTGCGCCTGTATCCGGACGGCCTTGTCGAATTCGTGTTCCGCTTGCATCCAATCCTCTGTGCGCATGTATATTTCGGCCCGCTGGCGCAATGCCCACGCAATGGCTTCCTCATGTTCCGCACAGCGGGGCAGACGATCCGCGCGCAGCCGAATGGCAACGGCAAAATTACGCAGCGCGTCATCCCACGCCTCTTCCGCCGCCTGCCGAGTCGCGAGATTGGCGTAAGACTTTGCCAATCCTCCCACATCCACCTTCGCACCCTGATCCAGCAGTGCGCGCCGCATCCGGATGGACGCTTTGTAGCCGGCAACGGACTCGTTCCAACGGCCGAGCTGACCGAGCACAAACGCGCGATTGTGCATAGTATGCGCCAGAAGTTCGAACAAAACCCCCGGTCGTCCGGCACCGACCTCCCCGCACAGCGCGATCGACCCGTCGTAGTCCACCAATGCGGCCTGCGCATCGCCTGTCTGCTGCTTGACGAGACCACGACTGTGCAGGCAGGCGGCCAGTTCCCCGGTCGCACTGTCCACTCCCCGTTCCACCGCATCAGACCATAGAACAGCCGCCTCATTCAGATCATCGAGCGCACCCCGAAGCTGGCTGAGCTCTATTTTGCAGCGTCCGCTCGCGGACAGCGCCATTGCACGCGCCAGACGCATGTCCAGTTCCTCCATATCCAGTTGCCCGATCAAGTGAAGTGCCTGTGTAAAATCAGACAGGGCGGCGGTGTACTGCGCCGTTTGCGCCCGCGCCTGCCCACGCTGGTACAGCAGGTCAATCAGGACCGGAATCAGATCCGTCCGCTCCCCGATCAGCGTCACAAGCCGTTTTACGGCATGGGACCACTGATCAATACCCGCGGCGACCTGACCGCCCGCCATTAAAGCGGCGCCTCGCGCATAGCACGCGCGAGCCCCCTCCTCCCCTGCCAGGCGGATCGTGTCGGCGGAGACGGCCGCGTGCAGGATCACGCGGCCCTTGACTCGCTCACCTTCTGCCGGACGCCCTGTCACATGATCGATGTCGGCCGCCACATTCAGCAGGACGCCGTTTATGTCAATCACAATCAAGTAGAATCCGGCCTTGAACACGGGATTTGTACGCCACTGCACCCTGCGCACAATCCCCCGCACTATCATCACTTCTCCTGGCACAACTTTCGCCATCGCCGTCCGCGCCGTATACCGCTCATCACCCGCTGCGACACGATCCCGCCTCCCGGTCGGTTCGCTCAAGCCAATGACCGGTACATCCGAAGACTCTCCGACATTCTCGACATCCCCGGTAAAATCCAGGGCGCAAGCAAACCCGGACACCGAGACGGCATCGCCTGAATGAACGGATTGTCGCAGGGCGCCTGCAACATAGACGGCACGAAGCGCAAGCTGCATCGCACCCCACGGTCTTTCCTGCTCCTTCACAGCCGCCGGCTCTGCGGCTGAGCGCAGCGCCACCCATCCCCGTCTGCGAGGCACACCGACCCCGGTATCCACCACGAATCCACCGTCGGACGGCCCGAACACGTGCGGACAGGCCGAGCGAAAACGCCCCCGCCAGTCGCCTGTCATCCATACCTCAATCCCGGCGCCTGGCGTCCACAGCCGGACATGCCCATTGCGTCCGGTCACAACCGGCATCGCTTCAGCCCAGGCCAGTCGCATGATCCCCATAAACTGGTTCGGAGAACGAAAATGAAAACCAATATTTTTCCACTCTTCAAGAGCACGCTCATTCTTTCGTTTGCGGAAAAACGCTCGCAAGCTCATATGAAATCCTCCTCGCCTTCGAGCTCACCACTCAGGGGAGCAGTGATAACGTCCGCAAAGCAGGCGCAGTGGTTCCTCATATTGTGTCCGAGGCTCTAATCGGACACAATATGCACTGTGCGCGCCTGCCAGAAGTCGACTTATTCCACATCCCACAGCGCAATCCGGGTTGCATCATCTGATCGACAACCCTTGCTTCCACGGTAGTCGTCGATGGTCAGGGAGTAAACTATTATATTATGGGTTATAAGATTATTATTACTAATTTCGCGCCACTCAGACCACTGCGGGGTATCGACGGACAGCATAAGAACCGAGCAGGAACATACAAAGCCGGGAAGGCGTGAATTCTGATTCTGATTCATGAGGTTCAATAGAATCGATGAAACACGCGATACGTGTACATCACACGCAGCACGAAATGGCGCGTCTCCGGAATCGGGATGTCCTCCGCGGTGACCTGGTTTCCCGACCAGACGCCCGACTGTAGCCAGGCGGACACGCGATGCGGCCCGGCATTGTACGCCGCCACCGCCTCAGGCAACCGTCCCTTGAATTGGCGCAACAGGTAAGCCATGTACCAAGCCCCGAGTTGCGCATTGATCGCCGGTTGCGAGAGATCGCGCACGCGGCTCGGCGGAATGCCCATCTGTCTCGCGCACCACAGCGCCGTTGCGGGCAACAGTTGCATCAACCCGACCGCCCCCGCGTGCGAGATATCATCTTCGCGAAAATGGCTCTCCACGCGCGCGATGGACGCGACGAGCAACGGGTCGATATGCGCCAGGCGCGCACCCCGTTCAATTTCAGGAAAATAATGGATTGGATACACCTGTCGCCAGAATGCGGGCAACGAGGTCATCACGATGACGGCGACAAACAACAGCGCAGCCATGGCCGCGCCAAGGTTTCGCCGGAACGGGCGCCCTCCTTTCACCGACTGCGCCTCCTCTCCCGCACGGCCGAGCAAATATTCGCCATCTCGAACCGTTCAATCGCGAACTGGTCAATCACGAACAAATCAATGTGCGCGCCACCACACTGCGATCAAACGTCCCGTCCCAGCGGGCGCCCTGGCCGGCCCAACGCTTCAGAATCTCGACCAGCCGCGCGGAGAGCTCCGGCACTTCATCGGGCGTGCCGCTGTTGTCCAGCACCACATCCGCGACGGCGCGCTTCTCCTCAATCGACAATTGCGCGTCCATGCGGCGCCGGGCAGTCTCTTCATCCCAGCCGTGCCGTTGCATCAGTCGCGCCTGTTGCAAAGATTCCGGTACGTACACCAGGACGGTCACGTCCACCAGTTTATGCGTGCCCCCTTCAATCAATAACGGCACGTCCAGCACCACAATCCGCGTCGCATCGCCCTTGACATGCTCGCGCGCCTGCTCCCACATGCGATCGCGTACCTTCGGATGGACAATCTCGTTGAGCCGCTGGCGCTGTTCCGCGTCGGAGAACACCAACTCCCCCATCCGTTCGCGGTCCAGTTCACCCGTTTCCAGGACAAATTCCTCTCCAAACGTCTCGACGATCTGCGCCAGGGCCTCGCTTCCCGGAGCCGTCACCTCGCGCGCCGTCTCATCCGCGTCGAGCACAAGAAAGCCCAGACGCCGCAATTCTGCGGAGAACGTGCTCTTCCCCGTCGCAATCCCACCCGTCAACCCGACGATCATACTCGACTGGCTCCCCTCGTCACATGCCTGTCCGATATGCGTTGACATCGCGGACAAATATGCGTCCCCCGTCCGGCCACTCGGATCTTCTCTATGGCACCGCCGCATGCGGCGCACGGCTGGCCGGTTCTGCCGTACACCTGCAAAAGGGATTGAAACTCGCCCTGCGCGCCGAGTCCGTTCACGTAAGAACGGACGGTGCTGCCGCCAGCGGCGACCGCGCATTCAATCGTCCGGCGCGCCTCGGCGGCAATGGCGTCACACTGACGCATCGTGAGTTCGCTCGCCTGCCGGTCCGGATGCACGCGCGCGCGAAACAACACTTCGTCCACATAGATATTGCCCAGCCCCGCGACAACCGTCTGGTCGAGCAGCAGCGCTTTTACCGAAGTTCTCCGGCGAGCCGCCAGATTTTTCAAATAAGCACCGGTAAAAGCGGGATCCAGCGGCTCGGGCCCCAATCGGCGCAACCCGGCAATCCGCGCGAGATCATCGCTCGGTACAAGATCCATTGTGCCAAACTGGCGCACGTCCTGATACCTCAATTGCACGTCCCCGTCCAGGTCGAATGTGACGTGCGTGTGCGGCTCCTCCGGGGAATCCGCCAGCCGCACACTGTAGCGGCCCTCCATGCGCAGATGGGAGACCAGCGTGTCCGCGCCAAGATCAAACAGCAGGTACTTGCCGCGCCGTCGCACGTCGCAGATCGCACACTGCCTTACGCGCGCCGTGAACTCGGCGATGTCGGGAGAACGCACAATGCGCGGCAGGACCACGCGCGCGCGAAGGATCGTGCGGCCGCGCACCAGTTCGAGCAAGTTGCGGCGCACCGCTTCAACCTCCGGCAATTCCGGCAAAAGGGCGCCTCCTCACTTTGCGTCGTACCACGTTTCCCCGGCATGCACATCCACTTGCAACGGCACCCTCAGTTGTAGCGCACCCTCCATCTGCCCTCGGACCAACTCCGTCAATGCGTTCAGTTCCTCCGGGGGGCACTCGAAAATGAGTTCATCGTGCACCTGTAGCAGCATGCGGCTCTGCCATCCGCCCGAACGCAATTGCTCGGACAAGCGGATCATCGCCACCTTGATGATGTCGGCCGCGGTCCCCTGGATCGGTGTGTTCATCGCCGTGCGTTCGGCAAAGCTGCGTTCGTTGAAATTGCGGCTGCGGATCTGCGGCAGATAACGCCGGCGCCCCATGACCGTCTCTGCATAACCGAGATCGCGCGCCCGCTGAACCGATTGTTCCATGTAAGCCTTCACACCGGGAAACTTCGCGAAATACTGTTCAATGAACGCGGCCGCCTGCGCGCGGGGAATATTAAGATTCTGCGACAATCCATAGTCGCTGATACCATACACAATCCCGAAGTTGACCGCCTTTGCCTGCCGCCGCATGAGCGCCGTTACCTGCTCCGGGGGCACCTCGAAAACGTCGCTCGCCGTGCGCGTGTGAATGTCCATGCCCTGCATGAACGCCTCGATCAGCGCCGTATCGCCGGAAAGGTGCGCCAAAATCCGCAATTCCACCTGCGAATAGTCCGCCGATACGATCAGCCATCCGGGAACCCCGGGAATGAACGCCTGCCGCAACCTTCTTCCCTGTTCAAGGCGGATGGGAATGTTCTGCAGGTTCGGCTCCTGGCTCGAAAGACGTCCCGTGGCCGCCATCGCCTGGCGGAATGTCGTGTGCACGCGCGCATCCGGCGGGCGCACGACCGCGAGCAATCCCTCGATGTAGGTCGACTGCAATTTGGCCAACTGCCGGTACTCCAGGATCCGCTGCACGAACACGCTGTACGGCGCAAGCCGTTCCAGCACGTCCGCGCTCGTCGAATAGCCCGTCTTGGTCTTTTTCGTTGCAGGCAGTCCCATTTTCCCGAACAGGATATCTCCCAACTGTTTGGGGGACTGAATGTTGAACGCAGTTCCCGCCAGTTCGTAGATCTCCTGCGTCAGCCGCTTTATGCCTTCTGTTAGTTCCCGCCCGATGGCGCGCAACCGCTCTGCATCCACGCGCACGCCGAGCAACTCCATTCGCGCCAGCACGACGGAAAGCGGCAATTCCACCCCCTCGTACAGCGATCGCAACTGCTGTTCTTCCAGTGCGGACTGCAGGACGGGCAACGTGCGCAACAGCCTTGTCGAAGACTCCAGCAAAGCCGGCGCATGTTCCACACCAGACTTTTTCAGTTGCGCCGCGAGGTCGTCGCGCAACGGATCGTCCGGCAACGCGTACGCGATCACGTCGTCCAGCATGGGTTCGCCCTCCGAGGCGTGGATGAGATAGGTCGCGAGCAATGCATCAAACACATTGGCAATACAATCGCCAGGGTCCGAAGCCCAGCCGAGCCGTACGAGGACGACGCGCAGCGCCTTGCTGTCATAGGTGACCTTCCGGCGGTCCGGGTCCGCCAGGTACCGCAGCAGCGCGACAACTCCGGGCGCCTGCGGATCCGAGACATCTTCGCCGATCGACGCGTACCACGTCCCGGTCGCGTCGGCAAGCACGAAGCCAAGCACGCGTCCACTCTGGTAAGACCCATCCAGATCGACCAGCACGACTGTCGGCCCGGAGATGTCCGCCAGCCTGTCGCCCCACACTTCGACAGGCAGCCGCTCCGCTCGATCGCTGGCCTCGGCAACTGCCGTTCCGACGGCGCCAGTTCCTACATCGCTCCCGGCGACGCCGCCCGCCCTCCTTGCTCTCGTCCCGCTTGCCGTTCCCGCTTCTCCCTGCGGATCCGGTCCAACCGACGCGTCGTGCAGCGTTGGTGCATGCGCCTCTCCCGCGACCGTATGGACCTCATCGCCCGCGCGGACTCCGTAACCAACATGAGCCTCGTCACTCGCATCGCCCGCATGAACTCCATCGCCAGTTCCTGCATCACTCCCGGAACCGCCCGCCTGTCCGGCGTCCGCACGCTGGCCGGACAGACTTCCCTGCGCCAGCTTGCCGAGCAGGGAGCGAAACTCGTACTGCTGAAACAGCGGCCGCACCTGATCCGCGGCAAACCCCGCATAGCGCAATTCGTCGAGGTCCACATCAATCGGAGCCGCGCGCTCGATCGTCGCCAGGCGCTTGGACAAAAGCGCCTGTTCGCGGTGTTCGCGCAGTCGTTCGCGCAGCTTCCCGCCCGCCACGTCGTCGATATGCGCAAGCACTTCCTCGACGCTTCCGAATTGCGTCAGCAGCTTGATGCCCGTTTTCTCCCCCACGCCCGGGACCCCAGGGATATTGTCCGACGCATCGCCCATCAACCCTTTGAGGTCAATGATCTGCGCCGGTGTCAGAGAAAAGCGCTCCATCACCTGAGCGGAATCGTAGCGCACAAGGTCCGTGACCCCTTTTCTCGTCAGGCAGGTCACGACATGCGGCGACACCAGTTGCAGCAGATCCTTGTCCCCCGACACCACCGTGGTGCGCATTGAACTCCTCTCGGCGACAGCGGACAGCGTTCCGATGATGTCGTCCGCCTCATAATTCTCCACTTCCAGATAACGCACGCCAAACGCGTGCAGCAGATCCCGCGCCATCGCGAACTGACCGATCAGTTCCGGCGGCGTCTCCTGCCGTTTCCCTTTGTAGTCCGCGAACTGCGCATGGCGGAATGTCGTCTTCCCCTTGTCAAACGCGACCGCGACGTGCGTCGGCCGCTCGTCCCGAAGAAGATTGACAAGCATCATGGCAAGGCCGTAAACCGCATTCGTGTACAATCCCTTTGAAGTCGAGAGCAGCGGCACTCCATAAAAAGCGCGGTACAACACACTGTTGCCGTCGATCAGCAGCAGCTTCTCCCCGCGCCCGCCAGCGGCCGCCCCACCCTGCGCCTTCCCTGCCAAGCATCCCAGCCCCTCTCGGACCACTGTCCCGACCATTGTAACACGACTGTCCGCCTCTCTTCGACAGCGTCCTGTACGCCCACGTGAAACCTGGACACAGCACAGAACCACTCGCGCGGCACATCAAACCATTATTTCATTCCGATGTTATGCTACAATGAAATTGCTACCGCTAACGCAATGCGGTTTATCCTTTGGTATGGGTGATGTATCCACCTCTCGACACCGCAAGACGCCGGCGTATGCGCAGTGAGACTGCGCATACGCCGGCGTCTTTCATGAACGAGAGGCCCATCGGACAATTCCCGAATCTCCGCGACACACTCTGGCGTCATGCGACAACAAGGTCGCCGGGCTCTTGCATCACTTGCATCAGCTCACAAGCCTACAGTCAACCTACAGGTTGGCGATCAGGGCCGTCGCAAACTCGGACGTGCCGACTTCCTTCGCGCCTTCCATCAGGCGGGCAAAGTCGTACGTAACCGTCTTTTGCGCGATCGTCTGTTGGAGCGCGTCCACGATGCGGTCCGCCGCCTCCTGCCAGCCCATATGCTCCAGCATCATCACCCCAGACAGGATGACCGACCCGGGATTGACTTTGTCAAGATCGGCGTATTTCGGCGCCGTCCCGTGTGTCGCCTCGAAGATGGCGTGTCCTGTCACGTAGTTGATGTTGGCCCCGGGCGCGATGCCGATGCCGCCGACCTGCGCCGCCAGCGCGTCGGAGATGAAATCGCCGTTCAGATTCATCGTCGCCACGACATCGAACTCCGCAGGCCGGGTCAGCACCTGCTGCAAGAAGATGTCCGCGATCGTGTCCTTCACGATGATCCTGCCCGCCGCCTCGGCCTGCCGCTGGGCCGCGGCCGCCGCGGCCGCTCCCTGCTGTTCCTTGATGCGGTCGTACTCCGCCCACGTGAACGTCCGGTCGCCAAACTCGCGCTCCGCCAATTCATAGCCCCAGTTCTTGAAGGCGCCCTCGGTAAATTTCATGATATTCCCTTTGTGGACGATGGTGACGCTCTTGCGCCTGTGCTGCAATGCATATTCGATCGCCGCGCGCATCAGCCGCTCTGTGCCATCCTTTGAAACCGGTTTGATGCCGATGCCCGAAGTCTCGGGAAAGCGGATCTTTTTCACGCCCATCTCCGTGCGCAGGAAATGGATGATCTTCTCGGCCTCCGGCGAATCGGCCGCCCATTCGATCCCGGCGTAGATGTCCTCCGAGTTCTCCCGGAAGATCACCATATCGACCAGTTCAGGCCGCTTGACCGGAGACGGAACGCCCTGGAAATAGCGCACGGGCCGCAGGCACACGTACAGATCGAGTTCCTGGCGCAATGCCACGTTCAGACTGCGGATCCCACCGCCGATCGGCGTCGTGAGCGGGCCCTTGATCCCGACCAGATACTCGCGCATGGCGGTCAGTGTATCGTTTGGCAACCATGCGCCAAACTGGTTGTACGCCTTCTCCCCTGCATACACTTCAAACCAAGCAATCCGGCGCTTGCCGCCGTACGCCTTTTCCACCGCCGCGTCAAATACGCGCACGGACGCCCGCCAGATGTCGCGCCCCGTGCCGTCGCCCTCGATAAAGGGAATCACCGGTTCGTCGGGGACATGGAGTCCGCCGCTTCGCATCTCGATCTTCTCTCCGCGCGCAGGCGGGGCCAACTGCTCAAATAAAGACATCATACCGCTCCTCTCGCAGGTTCATCCGTTCCTCTCGCAATGTCCGCACACCGCCTGAATGTATACCGCATTGCCGTGTCCGCTCGCGAATGTCCCCATGATACCATACGGCAATTTGATGGGGCAACGATTTGCACCGTTCTGTGAACCGTTGTTCCACTT
>JAKACR010000091.1 GCA_021821225.1 Bacillota bacterium
CTGGCGTATCCGACGTTTACCGAATTGCAGTACATCAACGCGTCCCCCCTGCTGGAACGGCTGGACCTGTTCGCGATCATCCTCTGGGTGACCGGCGCTTATTTCCGCATCATCATTTACGGCTTTTGCGCCGTCGAGGCGGTGGCGCAGCTTGGCGGCGCAAAGCAGGTCAACAGCTACACCATCCCGGTGCTCACCACCCTCGTCGGCATGAGCCTGCTCATGCCGGTCGACCGCGCGGACGACTTCACTTTCCTTGATACGGCATACCCGGTGATCGCGATTGGGATGGGGGTCGCCACCCCCGCGGCACTGCTCCTGTCCACCCTGTTCAAGCAGCGGAAGTCAAGGGCAGCGGCGCCCCCCGCCCGCTCCAAAGCGAAACAGACAGAACAGGCGTCCGGACAGGGGGAGTAGGCAAAGCAGACCGGAGGACAAGCGGCAGGCTGAACAGCCGGATGCCGGCAGGCCTCAACATCTCTACAGTTCCATCACCTGCGCCACATCCATCACCTGTCCCCCGAGACCCCTGCCGCGCAATGCGGCGACAAACGAGGAGGCGTCCTGCCGGATGGGAGGAAACGTATTGTAATGAATCGGAACGGTCAGTTTTGCTTTCAACCATTCTGCCGCAATCACTGCATCCTCCGGTCCCATGGTAAAATGATCTCCGATCGGGACAAATGCGAGGTCAATCGCGTAGCGTTCACCGATGAGCTTCATATCGGTGAACAGATCCGTATCCCCGGCATGGTACAGGGTCGTCGAACCCAGTTGCACGATGAAACCATTCGGATTTCCCAGGTAAATGATCTGTTGCTTATCTTCTATCGACAAGGAGGAACTGTGCACGGCGGGCGTCAGTTTGACGCTGCCAAACTCCAGTTGCAGGCTGCCCCCGGTGTTCATGGGAGCCGTTGAAACTCCCTGCCAGGAGAAATACTCGGCGAGTTCCGCGTTGGCGATGATCGTCGCACTGTTTTGTCGGGCGATGGACAGCGCATCGGCGATGTGGTCCCCATGCCCGTGCGTCAGAAGAATGTGGCTGACCCGCACATCGTCCGCCTTTGTCCTGGCAATCGGGTTAGACGAGATGAACGGATCAATGATGATCCCCGCGGAATTCGTCTGGATTTCCACGCAGGAATGGCCATGATACAGGATCTTCACACGAACACCCTCTTCCCAACCCGCATTGTACCACATCCGGCGGACGGATCTTCACAGCGAATACGAGCCCCGATCCATCCGGCTCCGCACGGCGCCGGTATATCCACGACGATTTGTGAAGTCGGCGGCCATTACGATATAATAGCGACTAACCGAGTGTAAGAAGCGCCATGACCAAAGAGGAGGATTCGTATGAGTTCCACCGCATCCCATGGCGCACACGGCAAGGAACACGATTCTGCCCAAAAGCGCACCACGTCAAAAACGTGGGTGATCATCGCCGTCATGCTGGCCATGTTCCTGGCCGCGCTCGACATGACGATCGTCGGCACCGCGATGCCGAGCATCATCGCCGACCTGCACGGCGTTTCCATCTACAGTTGGGTGTTCTCCGCCTATCTGCTGACCTCGACCGTTCCCATCCCGATTTTCTCCAAGCTGTCGGACATGTACGGCCGGAAAAAGCTGTTCATCATCAATTCCGCAGTCTTCACCGCCGGATCGCTGCTGTGCGGCGTTTCCAACAGCATGCCCGAACTGATCGCCTTTCGCGCCTTGCAGGGCGTCGGCGCGGCGGGTGTGCTGCCGATTGCGCTGACGATCGTCGGCGACGTGTTCACGCTTGAACAACGCGCGCGTATCCAGGGCTTCTTTTCCGCCGTGTGGGGCATCTCGGCCATCGTCGGCCCCCTGCTTGGCGCTTTTATCGTCGAATACTCCAGTTGGCGCTACGTCTTTGAAATCAACGTGCCGATTGGCATCCTGGTCATGGTCGTCCTTTGGTTCACCTTCCAGGAACACGCCTCGCACAAGGCGCACAAGCTCGACTGGGTGGGCACGCTCCTGCTGACCACGGGCGTGACCGTGCTGCTGCTGACGTTGGTCCAGTACAGCGACCGCCTCACGGCGCCCGGCTCCCTAGCCATGTTTGCCGCGGCGGGCATCCTGCTCACCCTGTTCGGCTTCTGGGAACTGCGGACCACAGAGCCCGTCCTGCCGTCCGCCATCTTCCGGCACCGCATGATCCTCGTAGCCAATCTCGTGAGTTTTTTCAGCGGGATGGTGATGTTCGGACTGATTTCCTACATCCCGCTTTTTGTGCAGGGCGTTCAGGGCGGCTCGCCGACACTGGCCGGACGCGCGATCACGCCGATGATGATCGGCTGGCCGCTGGCGGCGCTCGCCGGCGGACCGCTGATCATGCGCATCGGCTACCGTATCGTCGGCATCGCCGGAGGAACGTTGATCGCGGCCGGTTCCTGGATCCTGATCGCAAATGGCGTGCCCGGCGCTCTTGACATCGATGCCGGACTGCTCCTGATCGGATTGGGCATGGGACTTGCCCTGACCGGGCTGCTCATCGCGGCGCAAAACGCCGTCACCTGGAATCTGCGGGGCGCGGTGACCGGATCCAACCAGTTCTTCCGCACGATCGGCGGTTCCATCGGCGTCGCCGCCATGGGAGCCATCCTGAACCAACAGATGGGGGCGCGCGCCGCGGCCTCCGGGCTCGCGGCGAAGGTCAATCTGAACAGCGTGACAGAGTCCCTCCTTACGGCGAAGGCCCGCGCCGCACTCACGCCGTCCATTCGCACGTCATTCATCCGCATGTTCGGCGGCGCCCTGCACGATGTGTTCATCGCCTCTTTCGCCTTTGCTGTTATTGTATTCGCGCTCGTTCTGTTCATCCCCGGCGGCGGAGCACGCCAACACGCGGCCGCGCGCCAGATGGAACCGTGACCCGCGCAAAAGCCGGCGCCGCGCAAAAGCGGGAATAACGCGCCCGCCCGGCAGACTTCACCACAGGTTCCCCAGGGAAGCGGTGGACTTCACCCCATGTTTTCTAGTCAATTCGTACTAGCCAAGACTATTCATTAGGAACGCGCCGCCACCCCCCTGATCTGTCAAAATAGAAACAGAGAGGTCAGGGAGGTAATACAGATGGCCGACATTCGCACTCACACGAATGAAATGGGTTTCTACGAAATCCGCATGGAGTCCATCGGTGGACTGGGCGCCAATCTCGCCGGCAAAATGCTCGCTGAAGCCGGCGTCCTCCATTTGGGATACAATGGTTCCAATTTTTCTTCCTACGGATCTGAGAAAAAGGGCACGCCTGTCAAGACATTTGTCCGTTTTGCAACCGCGGGCGCGGAGATCCGCTCCTCGTCCCCTGTCGAGGAACCGCATGTGGTCGCCGTGTTTCACGAGTCTCTCCTGCGCACGCAAAACTGCACCTCCGGTCTGCAACAGGACGGGACGCTCATTGTCAACACGGCGAAGACACCGGATGAGATCCGCGCGATCACCGGTGTGGAATCGGGGACCATCGTCTGCGTTGACGCGCTGCGCATCGCCGTCGAAGAAAAAACCCGGGTGAACACGGCCATGCTTGGCGCCATCTGCCGCGTGGTCGACTTTCTCGATGAACACGCCGTGAAAGAGGTGATCACGGACACCTTCGGAAAGAAATACCCCGCGCTGGTCGCCGCCAACCGAAAGACGTTCGACCGCGGGTTTGCGGAGGGCCGCATTCAAGGATATGAATCGCGAAGCGGCCAGAGGCGCGTCGCGTTTTCCCACGCATCATCGGCGCTTGGCTACGACACCCAGCCGCCGGGCGGGGCGATCGTCGATCCGGGCAATTCCGTCACGCGCGATCTCAGCGCGTCCCGTTCGGGCTTTTTGCCGGAATTTATACAGGACGCCTGCATCCATTGCGCCGCCTGCGACCAGACGTGCCCTGACATGTGTTTCGTGTGGACGGCGAAAGAGGATGAACGCGGACGCCGTTTCCAATTCTTACAGGGCATCGACTACCAGTATTGCAAAGGTTGCATGCGCTGTGTGACCGCCTGCCCCACGGACGCGCTGCGCACCATCCGCGAAACCGACGGATACGCCGGCGAGCACTAGGTCAAGCGCCCACTCGGCGCGTGACCGCAGGGAAAAGGAGATAGATGATCATGGCCCGTCCAGCAGTTCGTGTTGCGGCAGAACCGGGAGTGGCGCAAACAACCGACTTTCGTTCAGGCAACGAGATGGCCGCCAAAGCGGCCGCGCAGATCAACTACCACCTAATGGGTTATTTCCCCATTACCCCATCCACCGAAATCGCCGAGTACCTCGACGAAATGAAGGTGAACGGGGAACACGACATCGTCATGATCCCGGCGGACGGCGAACACGGTTCGGCCGGGATCTGCTATGGCGCGGCCGTGGCCGGCGGGCGCGTGTTCAATGCCACATCCGCGCAGGGCTTTCTGTACATGCTGGAACAGTTGCCTGTCCAGTCGGGCACGCGTTTCCCGATGGTGCTCAACCTCGTGACGCGCGCGGTTTCCGGGCCGCTCGACATCCGCGGCGACCACTCCGACCTGTACTACGGCCTGAACACGGGTTGGCCCATCCTGTTGGCCAAAGACCCGCAGGCCGTGTATGACCTGAACCTCATGGCGCTTCGCCTCGCCGAGCACGCCGCCGTCCGTCTCCCCGTGATCGTGGCGTCGGACGGATTTTTCACCTCGCACCAGAAGCGCCGCGTCGAGTATTTCACGTACGCGGAGGATGTACGGCAATTTGTCGGCGACATGCCCAAGCCGCCGATTGACGCCCTGGACCTGGAACACATTGTCACGGTCGGTCCTTACATGAACGACCCCGATCTGATCAACACGCGCTACATGCAATCGGAGGCCATGTACCGCGCAAAGGACGTGTACCAGGCGATCGCGGAGGAGTTCAAACAGATCAGCGGCCGCAGCTACGATCTGTTGCACCGCTATCGGATGGACGACGCGGAGGTGGTCGTCGTCCTGCTGAACTCCGCGGCCGACACGGCGAAAGACGCGGCGGACCGCCTGCGCACCAGGGGGATCAAGGCGGGCGTGCTCGCTCCCGTGATGATCCGTCCCTTTCCCAAGGCCGCCATCCAGGACGCCCTGCGCTCGGCGCAAGTCGTGCTGGTCGGAGAACGCGCCGATTCATTCGGCGGCCACGGGGCCAATATCAGCCATGAAATCAAGGCGGCCTTGCAGGAGGTTCACTCCGCCGCCACTGTGCTGACGCGCATCTACGGGCTCGGTGGACGGGACTTCTATCCGGACGACGCCGACCGCTTTTTTGATCTCTGCCTGGCCGTGCTGGCGGGAGAGGATGTTCCTCATTTCGACTACTACGGCCAAACAAAAGGCGATTCCGCCCTGGCGCCGGCGGCGCGGACCAAACCGCTGCCAAAAGAGCAAAAGACGGGATTTATCCAGGTCACACAGGATCCCGCAAGCGGCCGGCTGCATGTCAAGGCTCCCCCGCTTCGGGCGCTGACCGCCAAAGGACAGCGCATCGCGCCCGGACACGGCGCCTGCCCGGGCTGCGGCATCTTTCCCGGCATCAACACCTTTCTCAAGGGCATTGAGGGTGATGTCGTGGTCCTGTACCAAACGGGCTGCGCCATGGTGACGACCACGGGGTATCCGTACTCGTCGCACCGCGTCACCTACATCCACAATCTGTTCCAGAGTGGCGCGGCCACCCTGTCGGGCGTCGTCGAGATGTTTTTTGAACGCATTCGGCGGGGCGAGATAAAAACCGACGGCGATGTCACTTTCCTCATGGTGACGGGCGACGGCGGCATGGACATCGGCATGGGATCCGCCATTGGGACAGCGCTGCGCAACCACCGGATGATCATCCTGGAATACGACAACGAGGGCTACATGAACACCGGCTCCCAACTGTCCTACTCGACGCCGCTCGGCCACATGACATCGACCTCGAATGTCGGCAGGCTCGGCGGCGGAAAACAGTTCCAGCACAAGGACACCGCGCAGATCATGGCGGCCACCAACATCCCCTACGTCTTCACCGGTGTGGAGACATACGCGCAGGACCTGATCAAGAAGGCTGCGAAAGCGCAGTGGTACGCGACCCATGAGGGGATGGCCTACGGCAAGATCCTGACCGCCTGTCCCCTCAACTGGAAGTCGGCCGAAGAGGCGGGGCACGAGATTGTCGGCGCGGCCGTCGACAGCTGCTTTTTCCCGCTCTACGAAGTCGAGCATGGGATCACGGCCATCACGTATGACCCGGAAGAAAAGAACAGGCGCATCCCGGTGAGCGACTGGCTGAAAACGATGGGCAAAACGAAGCATCTGTTGAAGCCCGAGCATCAGGACAGGCTGCGGGAGTTTTCCGATGAAGTGGGGCGTCGCTGGCAGCGCCTGAAGGCGAGACACGAAAGCCCCTACCTCTGATCCGCTTTTCAATCCGTGCGGCGGCCCGCCAGTGAACAGACGGGCCGCCGACCTGCTCACTGATGAGCCGCCGCCTTGTGCTGCATTCTCCGTTCAAACGCCGCCCCAAACGCCGCAAGTTCCGCTCGGTTCGCCTTTTCCAAGGAAAATGATGTTGACAAGGTCGCGGCGCCATAATACACTCTAAGTGTACCAATTGTCTCGGTACACACGGACATCCGTCCGGCTGACTAGTGCGCAGCAGAGGAGGGCTGGTGATGTGGCCGGATGTAAATCCGCGTTCGCCAACCCCCATGTATCAGCAGATTGTCGAGGGTATCCGCTCGGCGGTCGCAAAAGGCGCGCTGGCCAGCGGCGACCGTCTGCCCTCTGTCCGCGAATTGGCGGCGGGATTGATGATCAACCATAATACGATCGCGCATGCCTACCAGGAACTCGAACGCGAAGGTGTCATCGAGGTGCTGCGCGGGCGGGGAACATTTATCGCGCAGACTCCTGTTGTGATCAATGCGGATGCTCGCAAAAAAGAGATGAGAGCAACCATCCGCAGGTTAATCATTGAAGCACATCATTTGCAAATGTCAGATGATGCACTTCGAACCATATTTGAACAGGAACTTCAACGCTGGCGAGCGGAAAGGGAGTGACGGCCATCGCACCGGTGGTTGAGGCGACAGGAGTCAGCAAGTGGTTTTACAGACGGCGGGCTTTGGAGCAAGTCACTCTGACCGTAGGAGAAGGCAGCATACATGCACTGGTCGGGGCAAACGGCGCGGGCAAGAGCACCCTCTTGCGCTTGTTGGTGGGCGTGATGCGGCCGGATGAAGGAACAGTGAGCGTGTTCGGCCAGGCGTTGCCGCGCGAAGCGGCGACCGTTCGCCAGCGCGTTCATTACGTGGGTGCCGACGGTGAGGTCTTTCCAACGTTTCGCGTCCGGGACCTGTGTGAATTTATCAGCTTGCTCTATGAACGCTATGACGCACAGCGTATGCGGCGCTTGCTGGAAGTATTGGAACTGCCGTTGCAGGTGAAGGTCCGCCACTTGTCGGCGGGAACGAAGATGCAGTTGCGTCTGGCTGTGGCTCTCGCCGTCAGGCCGGATCTGCTCGTATTAGACGAGCCGACGGGCGGACTCGATCCGGTGGTGAAACGACAATTTTACCAACTTTTGATGCAAGAGGCGGCGGGCGGCCATACATCCGTCCTCATGGCCACCCACCAGGTCACGGAACTTGAGCGTCTGGTCGACACTGTCTCTGTCCTGTATCAAGGGCGCATGATTATTTCCCAGTCTGTTGAGGATCTGCGATCCCGATTTTCCCGCCTGCAGGTGGTGGCGAGACAGGGGTTGCCCGCATCGGTTCGCAATCATCCCGCGCTGCTGGAACTGGTGTCCACAGGTCAAGTCCACACCCTGTTGGTCGATCGGGAGGCAGGAGATTTGACGAACTCCTTGTGGGACGCGGAAACCGAAGCGACAGAAGCGCTTGAATTGGGACTGGAAGACGCCGTGAGCGCCGTGCTGCGGGCGCAAGGATATACCCGGGATGGTTCGCTCGTGCTTTGATGATTAACTACAACGGCAGGGAGCGAAGGAGACGAATCGATTGGGAGAAAGCGTATTTCGTGCCCTGCTGATCAGGGAGTGGAAGGTCAGTCGCATCTGGTTGATCGTGGCAACGCTCCTGCTGATGGGGAACGCCGTCTCGTATGGTGGGCACTTTTTGGCAGGTTATTCGGTGAGAACGGTGGGCCAGCGGTTCTTATGGGATGTCATCTACCCAACGGTGTATGGAATTCAAAATCCGGTCACTCCGGGATTTCCTTCTCATGTAGACCTGCAGGTGGCTCCAGGACTTTTTGGATTCAACGCGGTGGTCTCGCTCGCGCTCGGTGTCGTTCTCATGACATACGAGCGAAATCAGAGAGGTCTGCTGTACGCCTGGACATTGCCGCTTAAGCGCGTGTCGGTGTTTCATGTGAAGTGGCTGCTCGGCTGTGTGGCCATTTTGTTTGCGATGTTATGCAACACCCTCCTGCTTGTGCTCGGGGATATCGCCACTCGCGCGGGTTTCCCAGTCTCCATCGCGTGGTACTGGGTGTGGATCAACACCTTGCTCACTCTGGTCATGTTCTCGGCGGGGTCTGTCGTGGGGACCATGGTCAGCAGCGGATTGGGCGCTTTTCTGATCGGGTTGCTCGCGGCCGCCTCGCCGCTATTCCTGGGCATGATCATCACCCGCGCGCTGAACCCCTTTTATACCTGGAGTCCGAGCGGCGCTAACGTAAACGGGCACCTGACGCTCGCAGGGCGCATCGGCGAGTGGGTTTCCTGGCTATCGCCATTTTACTATACAACGCAGATTGTTCAGATGGATACAAGATCAAGAAGCATGCCGAATCCCAGCGGCATGCCAACCGGCGCGACGACAACCGTATCATCCGTTTCATTTATAGGATCCACACCCCACCTGGGTTGGTATGCGCTGCTCTTTCTGCTCATTCTGCCTGTTTTCTATCTGCTGGGCAGGCGCCTGTACGCTGAGGCTGCCGTGGAACGCTACTCGGACTTGTTTCTTTTTCCCTGGTTGTGGTACGTCGCACTGGCCATTGTCAGTCTGTTGACAGGCACGGTGGCGGCGCAATTGATTTCCCTTGCAACAGGTTGGCCATTCTTGGTAATCCTGATCCTGGTGGGAGCATTCGTCTATCTGCTGTCAGCCGCATTGCTGCGTAGGTTTGCTCCCTAAGCTATGCTTTAACCTTTGCGTAGTCAATTCCGAACTTATCGAGTAACTGTTCAATCCCCTCCAAGAAAGGCGTTCCCTGCGTCAAACGTGAATTCCAGTCTAAAACGAGCTTCCCTCTCGGTTTCAGAATTCGTTGGAATTCCAATTTGGATGCAGTTGGACTAATCGGCCCAGTCGTGCAACAACCTTATATCAGAGATCTGTTGCGGGGGAATTCAGATCATTGACGCATTTGTCGTGGCATCGAAACGCCCGACAATCCCCTCACATTTGGAGTCAAATTCGGCTGTTGAAGTACTCCTATGAAGACAACCACAACCTGGTGTTTGAGGATAACTCGGCAAAGAGAGCTACACGCGAGCACTCTATGACGCGACGGCACTGGACCGCGAAACGCTTGAGGAAAGGCATACACAGCGAGTACTCAATGACCAGGATACTCTCCTCTGATGACAAAAAACGATCCCCGGATTATTCCCGCCAGTTTTGACTGCTGTTTGGCAAATTTAAACTTACTGCTCAGTTCCTTGGGTATCTCCATCCC
>JAKACR010000092.1 GCA_021821225.1 Bacillota bacterium
TACGCCCTGCTCGATCTTGGCAAAGGCATGGTCGTACCCTTCTCTCCGTCCCGCCAGCCCGTCATCCATCTCAACCCGATCTATCTGCCCTACTATGCCGGGCGCTCCTTGTTGCGCATGTTTCTCGCCTACATCCTGTCGCTGGCGTTTGCTCTGACCTACGGCCGCTTTGCGGCCTATCACAGACTCGCCGAACGCGTCATGATTCCGGCGCTCGACATCCTGCAATCGGTGCCCGTGCTCGGCTTTCTCTCCATCACCGTGACGTTTTTTCTCGGGTTGTTTCCCGGCAGCCTGCTGGGCGCGGAATTTGCCTCCATTTTCGTCATTTTCACTGCGCAGGCGTGGAACATCACGTTCAGCTTCTACCACTCCCTGACGACCATGCCAAAGGATCTGCGCGAAGCGGCCGCCATCTACCGTCTGCGGCCGTGGGCGAGCTTCATAAAACTGGAAGTCCCATATAGCATGATCCCGCTCATCTGGAACAGCATGATGTCGTTCGGCGGTTCCTGGTTTTTTCTCACCGCGTCCGAAACCATCACGGTCCTGCACTACAACATCCATCTTCCCGGCATCGGATCCTATATCGCCGAAGCGCTGCGCAAAGGGAACGTCACCGCTATCCTGTACGGCATCGCGATGATGACGGCGGTCATCGTCGCGGTCGACCAGTTTCTGTGGCGTCCACTCGTCGCATGGTCACAAAAATTCAAAATGAATCTGAATGACGACACCGCTGTCCAGACATCCTGGTTCCTGCATCTGATCCGGCGTTCGGAGTGGCTGCGCGCGCTGTTCCGGACGGTCGTCGCCCCATTGCAGGCGCGCTTTGCCGACCACACCGCGCGCCGCAAGGAAGTGCGCCGAACTCCCGCGGAGGCAAGGCGCCGGGCGCGCATCACCTCCGTCGTATCGCGCGTCGTCCTTGCGGCGTTGCTGCTGCTCGCGCTGTACTTTGCGCTGGACGCTGTGCGCGTGGTGGCCAAACTCGGTCTCTCTCAGGTGATACACGTCGTCAAACTCGGTTTTTACACGTTTTTGCGCGTGATTGCGTCAACTCTGCTCGGCGCTCTGTGGACGGTCCCGGCCGGTGTGGCCATCGGCCTGCACCCGCGACTTTCCCGCATTGCGCAGCCCCTGGTGCAGATCGCCGCGTCCTTTCCGTCCAATGTGCTCTATCCGCTGATCGCCATCGCCTATGTCGCGGGGCGCGTCAGCCTCAACATCGGGTCCATTCCGCTCATGATGCTCGGAACGCAGTGGTACATCCTGTTCAATGTCATTGCGGGCGCCATCGCAATCCCGAATGATCTTAAAGAAGCGTCATCCATCCTGCGCTTGCGCAGGATAACCTGGTGGAGGACATTTATCCTGCCCGCCATCTATCCCTCGCTGATCACCGGGGGCATCACGGCAACCGGCGGCGCCTGGAACGCCAGCATCCTCGCCGAACTCGTCTCTTGGCGCCACTACACGCTGACGGCGAGCGGCCTCGGCGCGTACATCACGGAAGCCACCACAAACGGGGACTGGGCGCGCATCACCTGGGGCATCGCGGTCATGTGCATCTTCGTCGTACTTGCCAATCGCTTCATCTGGCGACCGCTCTACCGCCTTGCCGAAACAAAGTACCATTTAGGGGAGCAGTGATAAAGACCGCAGAGCAGGCGCAGCAGTGATAAAGTCCACTGGGGACACTGTCCGGAGGGGTGCGAGATGATCCAGCGAACGGTAAGAGGCGCGCCGATGATTGAGGCCCACAGCGTCACAAAGGATTTTGAAGGCGAAAACGGCAACCGAATCCGCGTGCTCAGCGACATCGACCTGCAGATTACGGAAGGCGACTTCGTCGCGCTGCTCGGTCCGTCCGGCTCGGGCAAATCCACTCTTTTACGCATCATCGCCGGTCTCGTGCAACCCACAAGCGGTCAGGTGCTGTACCGGGGGCAGCCGTTTGCCGGCACTAATCCCGGCGTCAGCATGGTATTTCAGTCCTTTGCGCTGTTTCCCTGGCTGACCGTGCTGGAAAACGTCGAACTCGGCCTGCGCTACGCGCCCATCACACGGCAGGAAAAACAGGAGAAAGCGATTGCCGCGATCGACATGATTGGACTGGACGGATTCGAGAGTGCCTACCCCAAAGAACTGTCGGGCGGCATGCGGCAGCGTGTTGGTCTGGGACGCGCGCTCGTCATGGAGCCCGACATCCTGCTCATGGATGAACCATTTTCCGCCCTGGACGTGCTGACGGCGGAAAATCTCAAACGCGACCTGTTGGAATTGTGGCAGGAGGGCAAGATACCGACAAAGGCCATTGTCCTTGTGACCCACGGTATCGAAGAGGCAGTGTATATGGCCGACCGCGCGCTGGTTCTGTCCCGCGATCCGGCGCGCATCGTGCATCGCGTCCAGATCAATCTGCCGCACTGGCGCGAGCGCAAATCGGAGCCGTTCACGCGCCTGGTGGATGAATTGTACTCCATCCTGACGCAGCATAAAGACACGCGCGCGCTCATGCAGGAAGCGAGCCACGCGCTGACGGGGCGGAAACTGACCACGTTGCCGAACATCTCCGCCGGAGCGGTGACAGGGTTCATCGAACTGGTGGACGACCTCGGCGGCAAAGTGGACCTGTACAAAATCGGCGAGTCGCTCGCGTTCGACCTGGAGGATCTCCTCCCGATCGTCGAAACGTGCCGCATTCTCGAATTCAGCAACGTCACGAGCGGGGATTTCGAACTGACCGACACAGGCAAGCGGCTGGCCGACGCCACCGTCCTGGAACGCAAGAC
The DNA here is from genome assembly GCA_021821225.1 of Bacillota bacterium. The sequence continues at coordinate 2,796 of JAKACR010000092.1, forward strand.
CATGTTTCGCGAACAGATTTTGCGCCATGTTCCGTTTGTCGAACGGATCCTGTGGGTCCTGCAATCCAAACGCAACAGTCAGATGCCGCGCGAGTTTTTCCTGGAAATCCTGCAAAAGAGCCTCGGCAAGGAAGAAGCGGAGACACAGCTCGATTCGCTCATCACCTGGGGACGGTACGCGGAACTGTTCGCTTACGACGAGGATTCCAAACTGCTCTATCTGGAGGAGACGGAGGCACCCGAGGAGACGGTGGAATAATTCCCCGCGCGCGAAGCGGAAGAAGCGGATTGCGCAGTTCTCCATGATATACTGGAGGATGCTCGGAATGCAGTTGAGCCTTATCCGGGTGGTGTACCGGCGCCGGCTGTGGCGTTCAAACTTGTGCGGGAGGTTACGACATGGCATACGATTCGCCGATTTTTTTGGAGATCATCCAGCCGATGCGGCAGGAGTTGACACAGATCGGCTTTGAGGAGGTCCGTTCGCCCGAAGCGGTCGACGCGGCGCTTGCGCAAAGCGGCACCACCATGGTCGTGGTGAATTCGATCTGCGGCTGCGCCGCGGGCATCGCGCGCCCGGCCGTGGCCGAAGCGCTCGCGACCGCTTCTCGCCCGGACCACCTGATCACGGTCTTTGCCGGCCAGGACATTGAGGCGACAAAACGCGCGCGCGAATACTTCACAGGCTATCCGCCGTCATCGCCGTCGATCGCACTGATGAAAGACGGCGAGTTCAAGTACATGATGGAAAGACACCAGATTGAGGGCCACACGGTCGCGGAGGTGGCGGATGCGCTGCGCGCCGCATTGCGGCAGATCTGCGGCTGACCTCATCATTTCACGGGGGGAAACGAGCTTGGACACACGCGAAGTCATTGCCCTGGAAGAACAATTTGGCGCACACAACTATCGGCCCCTTCCGATCGTGATCAGCAAAGCGGAACGAATCTGGGTATACGATCCGGAGGGGCGCAGATACATGGACATGCTGAGCGCCTACTCCGCCGTCAACCAGGGACACAGGCATCCGCGCATCATCCAGGCCCTGAAGGACCAAGCGGACCGTGTGACGCTGACTTCGCGCGCGTTTTACAACGACAAGCTCGGAATGTTTTACAGAAAACTCACAGACATCACGAAAAAAGACATGGCGCTGCCGATGAACTCCGGCGCCGAGGCAGTGGAAACGGCGATCAAGGCGGTGCGCCGGCACGCTTATCACGTCAGGGGCATACCGGCCGACAAAGCGGAGATCGTCGTCTGCCACAACAATTTTCACGGCCGCACGCTCGCTGCAATCTCCATGTCGACCAACACTGAGTACCGGGATGGCTTCGGTCCGCTCGCACCCGGTTTCGCGGCCGTTCCGTTCGGCGATCTCGATGCGCTGCGCGCCGCCATAAATGACCGCACCGCCGCTTTTTTCATCGAACCGATCCAGGGCGAGGCGGGCGTCATCCTTCCTCCCCCCGGCTATCTCCGCGCGGCGCGCGACCTGTGCCGTGAACACGGCGTGCTCTTTGTCGCCGACGAAATCCAGTCCGGCTTCGGTCGCGCGGGCAAGATGTTCGCCTGTGAATGGGAAGACGTGGTGCCTGACGTTTATATTCTCGGCAAGGCGCTCGGCGGCGGCGTGATGCCCATCTCCGCTGTCGCCGCCGATCAGGACATCCTCGGCCTGTTCGAGCCCGGCTCGCACGGCTCGACTTTCGGCGGCAACCCGCTGGCGGCCGCCTGCGCGATCGCCGCGCTGGACGTGACGGTCGAAGAGAAGCTTCCCGATCGCTCCCGCGCGCTCGGTGAATATTTCCTTGCCGAACTGCGCGCCATGCACATCGCGCATGCGCGCGATGTGCGCGGGCGTGGCCTCTGGATCGGCCTGGAACTCGATCGTCCGGCGCGGCCTTTTTGCGAACAGCTCAAACAGGCCGGCATCCTTTGCAAGGAGACGCACGAGCGAGTGATCCGGTTCGCGCCGCCGCTTGTCATTGAACAGGAGGAACTGGATATCGCCCTGTCCGCGATCCGGCAGGTGCTGGCCCGCACCTGAGGGTAATTGCGGAAAATTACATGACAAACCGGCCAGTAAGTGCTACCATGCGCTTATGACTTGATTGACCACCTGGAGCGTGTTACCCCTGATTACCAAAGGAAATTCCCAAATGGACGGAGGATCGGACGGTTCGTCTGCACGGTACGCCCGAATGGAGTCACTCCGGCACACAATGGAGGAACGCTACAAGAAGATCGGCACCTTGAGCGACCCCGGATTGTTGGCAATGTCCAGCCGCCTTGACGAACTGGTCGTCAAGGAGATGCGTTCACGTCTGGAACAGGCCAAATCCCGGAAGTGACGCAAAGGGTGCACCAACAGGAGGGGCTAACTTGCGCAGGGTGTTGCTCGGCGCACTTGTAATCCTGTTGCTGCTCGGCGCGGGAGGCGCGCTCTATGTCCATGCAATCTGGCGAGCGAACATGCCGCAGCAGTTGCAGGCTCGAGTGCATCAGATTGCCGCCGCTCATGGCGGTTACACGCCGCTGCCCGATATTCCGCGTTTTTTACAGCGCGCGCTCATCGCAACGGAAGACCGGCAATTCTATCATAACGAAGGCATCGACTTTGAAGGCATTGCACGGGCGTTTCTCGTCGATCTGTTGCACGGCCGGCCCGTACAGGGAGGAAGCACGATCACAGAACAGTTGGTGAAAGACATCTTCCTCACCGACGCGAAGACGATCTCGCGCAAATTGAAACAGGTTGTCTATGCCATCATGATCAGCCAGTACATCCACAAGAACACGATTCTTGCGCTCTATCTCAACGAGGTGTACCTCGGCCAGGGCGCATACGGAGTCGGAAGTGCGGCGCGCATCTATTTCGGCGTTCCCTCACAGCGACTGACCAACGCGCAATGCGCCGTGCTGGCGGGATTGCCGCAGGCGCCCTCATTGTATGATCCCCTGGCGAACTACAAGCTGGCCAAGCAGCGCCAGTGGGAAGTGCTGCAGGGCATGGTGCAGACAGGCTTCATCACACGCTCCCAGGCTTATTCCATCTACCACACACCGCTGCACCTCGTCCACTCCAGGTGACGCCGTGGTGTGTGGCCGGCTTCTTTATTTGTGCACTTCTTTAGAGGTTGTTCAAAAAGAGGCCAGAACTCCCCGGCGCCGGCGGAGTCATCGCCACCTGCGGCGCGGTCCGTCCCCCACGCGAATTGCCCAGTTCCCTTCCTCATCCACGAAAAAACGCACGCCGATCCATTTGAGCGGCGACCACACTTCCCGCACGCGCAGAACTCCCACTGACTCTCGCCTCACCATCGCGCATCCGCAGCGCATTCCAGTTGGTGCGGCAAGCATAGCAGGGTTGTCCCGGAAATCCTGTCGATTCAGGACGCATGGCTGCGCAAATCTTTCGACAGGCAACGGCTCCATCATTTACATCTGGCCAGTCTTCGACGGGCTGTGTTAAGGTGAAAAAACAGATTTGCCGCGCAAGCGGTCAACAGGAGGGGAATTTATGCGAAGGAACGCGAAATTTGGGGCGATCGCCCTTGCAACAGTCCTCACAGCGATTCTGTCCTGCGGGTCCGCCTATGCGGCGACAGGAACCTACACCGTACAATCTGGCGATACACTGTGGCTGCTCTCCCAGAGATTCAATTTTTCGTTGGCTTCCATCGAACAGGCCAATCCGGGCGTCAATCCGAACGACCTTCTGATCGGCCAGGTGCTCGCACTCCCCGACCAGGCGGCGTCAGGCGGCAACCCCGCGGTTTCAAGCAACGATCTCCTATGGATGGAGCGGATCATCGCGGCGGAGGCGCAGGGGCAGCCTGTCGGCGCAAAGCTTGCGGTGGGTGCCGTCGTCATGAACCGTCTGCATGCGGGATACGGTCCATCGGTACAGAGTGTGATTTTCCAGAGGATAAACGGGATCGCCCAATTCACCAGTGTCGCCAACGGCTGGATCTACAGAGTCCAGCCATCCGCAAGCGATATGGCCATCGCGTCGCAGGTATTGTCGGGCACGGATATTTTGCCTGCGGCGCTGGTCTTTTACAATCCTGCGCAAACACCCGCCAACAGTTGGGTACGCCGACAGCCCGTCCTGGCGTCATACGGCAGCCTGACCTTCGCGTCCTGACCTTGACGCCGGGCGCGGAATGATCGTCGGCAGACTGCAGGACATTTCCGATAAAGCGCTCTGCCGTGCCGGGCAGGCGCTCTACAGGTTTGACGCAACACCTGCGAACACCTCGCGCGCGGCGTTTTGCGCGCCAGCGATGACATCCGCGATGCCGACGCCACGATACGCGGCGCCCGCCACGCGAACCGCCGGAAGCTCGGACGCCAGGAGCGCGTCCAGCGCGTCCATGTGCGCAGAGTGCCCCACTCCGTACTGCGGCATGGCCTGCTCCCAGCGCGCCATGCGACGGGGAGCGGACGGCCCCGTGTAACCGATCAGAGCGCGCATGTCGCGAGCGGCCGTCGCGGCCAACTCGTCATCGCTGCGGGCAAGCATCTCTTCTCCGCCGTCCGCCCGACCGAGAAAACAGCGCAGGATCACTTCCCCGTCAGAACTTGCGTGCGGCCACTTGGCGGACACCCACGTGCACGCCGTGATCGCCATTCCCTCCGTCCGCGGCACCACAAACCCCGAACCGTCGATCTTATGCGCGATCTCCGCCTCCTGGCAGACAAAAGACAGGGATGTCACCGATGTGTAGGGGATGCCGGCGAGCACAGCCGCAACGTTCGGACTATCGCGCAGGATTTCGGCCGCCGCATAGGCGGGCGCCGCCACGATCACACCGTCACAGACGACATCCCGGAAACTATCGTTGCACCGCAAGGACAACTCATAGCGGCCGTCGGCGCGCCGGCGCAAACCGGTCGCCTCGGTGTCGAACGCCACCGTGACCGCCGCGTCCTGCAAACGCTGCGCCAGACGCAGGACCAGACTGTCCAGGCCGCCTTTCAGCGTGACAAAGACACTCCCCGCGCCCGGTTTCCCGGCCGGTCCGCGGGCATGGCTACGGGCGCGCGCCAGCAATTCCGCAAAACCGCGCAGCACGCTGCCGTGTTCGCGCTCGGCCTGGCGAAATTCCGGAAAGGTGGAGAGCAGACTCATCTCATCCAGCGCTCCACCGTATATGCCGGACAGCACCGCCTCGGCGATGCGATCCACCATCTCATCGCCGAGTCGTCTGCGCAGCGCCCGCCCGAGCGATTCATCCGAACCGTCCTGCGGCGACCCGTCGGGAAGCGTGAAATCCTGCAGCGCCCGTCGCTTACCCTCGGCGGAGAGCAGTTCGCACGACTCGATCGCACTCTCTGTAACCGGAATCCCCATGTATGTGCCGGCTGGAAACGGATGCAAAACACCATCCCCGACGATGTATGTGCGCCGCGCATCCGGACCGGTGCCGACCAGATCATCGCCCAACCCGAGTTCTTCACACAGTTCAGTCGCCGCGCGTTTGCGCGCCAGCATCGAATCAGCACCGAGTTCGAGGATCAGGCCGCCTTCGCGTGCCGTGTACAACTTCCCGCCGATTCGCCCGGACTTCTCATACAGCGCAACGCGAACGTCCACTCCGTTTTCCCGCGCCAGCCTGCTCGCAGTATACGCCGCCGCGAGTCCGGCGATGCCGCCGCCCAGCACCGCAATATGGGATTGTCGCGCCATGCTTGTCCAACTCCCCGCCTTGTGATGGAAATTCCCCGCGTGTCAGCAAAAAGCGCCTTCCCGCGCCTCCTCGATCGCATCCGCCAGCGCATTTGCCAGGCCTCCGTCCGCATTTAAGGACGCGGTCCGCGCAAAGTGCAGACCCAGTCGCCGCGCCTCCGCACTCGCCTCGATATCCAGATCGTAAAGTACCTCCAGGTGATCGGCGACAAAGCCGATCGGACAAGACAAAATGGCGCTGCAACCGTCACTCGCCGCCTGACGGAGACCTTCGAGAATGTCCGGGCCGAGCCATCGCTCCTCCGTCCTGCCCGCACTCTGCCAGTTGAACACCCAGTCGACCGGTCCCATGTCTACGACAAGCGCGCGCACGGTTTCCAGCAACTGTTCAGGATACGGATCTCCCTGCGCTACGATCCGCTCGGGCAGGCTGTGCGCGGAAAAAATGATACGCACGCGCTCCCGCTGCGCAATGGACAGTGCCGCAAGACCCGCCGCAAGCCGCGCGCGCAGCGCATCCAGGTACGCGGGCTGCATATGCCACTGACGCACGTGCGCGAAAGAAACGCCGTGCGCAAAACCTGCCTCGGACGCTTCGCGGATGTACATTCCGACGCTCATGGCAGAGTAATGCGGCGCCAGCACGGCGCTCACGGCGCGCGTGATCCCGGCTTGCGCCATCGCCCGAACCGTGTCGGCGACAAACGGCTGCGTGTGCTTGAAGCCGACATGCACCCGCCCATCGCCCTGAAGCAACCGGCGCCGACGCAGTTCCGCTTCCAGGGCGTCCGCCTGGGCGCGGGTGATCTCCCGCAGCGGGGACAGTCCGCCGATTGCCTCGTACCGCGCGAGCAAGTGGGCCAACTGCTCCGGAGCGGGAGACCTGCCGTGCCGGATATGCGTGTAGTACGCCTCCACCTCATCCAGACGGGCCGGGGTGCCGTACGCCATCAGCAGGACATGCGGTGTCGGAGCCATCATCGGATCACCTCTTTCGGGGACAGAACAGCGCTGCTTACCCGTCCCCTGTTTGAACAGGCCCTTCCAGGGAAATGTCGACTCGTTCGGCGCTGTGCTCGTGGACAAAGCGGGTCAGGCGTTCCAGCGTCTCCACCTCCGCATGGC
>JAKACR010000093.1 GCA_021821225.1 Bacillota bacterium
TACTGATCCGGAGATCCGGGTCGACATCCGCGCGGGACTTCCTCCTGTCCGGCGCAAGTTCGTCCTGGACCGCAACGATGTCGAAGAGTACGACGGGCGTCCGGCGCAGGCCGGCGACAACGGGGCGCACAATGGTCCCCGCCCTGTGCAGGGGGATTTCCCCGGATTGCGCCGTCGGCCGTTGCGCGCCAAACAGGGGCATTGCGTCACGCAGATGCACTACGCGCGGCAGGGCCTGATCACGCCCGAGATGGAATCCGTCGCGCTGCGCGAAGGGATGAGCCCGGAGTTCGTGCGCGCCGAGGTGGCCGGCGGGCGGGCGATCATCCCTTCCAACATCAATCATCCGGAGAGCGAACCGATGATCATCGGCCGCGGATTCCACGTCAAGATCAACGCCAATATCGGCAACTCCGCCATCTCTTCGTCGATCGACGAGGAGGTTCAGAAAATGACCTGGGCCACGCTGTGGGGCGCGGACACGGTGATGGATTTGTCCACGGGGAAAAATATCCACGCGACGCGCGAATGGATCATCCGCAACTCCCCCGTGCCCATCGGCACGGTCCCGATCTATCAGGCGCTGGAAAAGGTGAACGGCGTCGCGGAGGATCTGACCTGGGACGTGTACAGGGACACGCTGGTCGAGCAAGCCGAACAAGGCGTCGACTATTTCACGATCCATGCCGGCGTGCTGTTGCGCTATGTGCCGCTGACCGCAAAACGCGTCACGGGAATCGTGTCCCGCGGCGGTTCCATTATGGCCGCGTGGTGTCTCGCGCATCACAAAGAGAACTTTCTTTACACGCATTTTGAGGAAATTTGCGAAATCATGAAGGCGTACGATATCGCCTTCTCGCTGGGTGACGGATTGCGGCCGGGCTCGATCGCCGACGCAAACGACGAAGCGCAGTTTGCGGAACTCGATACGCTCGGCGAACTGACGCAGGTCGCGTGGAAACACGATGTGCAGGTCATGATCGAAGGCCCGGGCCACATCCCCATGCACATGATCAAGGAGAACATGGACAGGCAATTGCGCGTCTGCCAGGAAGCGCCGTTTTACACGCTCGGTCCGCTCACGACGGACATCGCCCCCGGATACGACCACATCACATCGGCCATCGGCGCGGCGATGATCGGCTGGATGGGCACCGCCATGCTGTGCTACGTCACGCCGAAAGAACACCTTGGACTGCCGAACAAAGACGACGTCAAAGCGGGCGTGATCGCGTACAAGATCGCGGCTCACGCGGCGGATCTGGCCAAAGGCCATCCGGGGGCGCAGGGGTGGGACGACGCCATGTCGAAAGCGCGTTTTGAATTTCGCTGGCGGGACCAGTTTAACCTGTCGCTCGACCCGCAGACCACCCTCGCGTACCACGATGAGGAACTGCCCGCGGAGCCTGCCAAGACGGCGCACTTCTGTTCCATGTGCGGTCCCAAGTTCTGCAGCATGAGGATCACGCAGGACATTCGCGATTTTGCCGCCGAGCACGGAGTCAATGAGCAGGTTGCGGTGTCTCTCGGCATGGAGGAGAAGGCGCGCGAATTCCGCGAGTCCGGCGCAGCGGTCTATCGGGCGCCCTGAACTTTCTGGCTGCCTTGAAAATGTGAATTCGCAGGGCGAAGAGCGAGACGCCGTCCCGGAGGATTTTCATCCTGCCGAGGGCGGCGCCTGTCGAGACGGCGGCGCCCCTCCCTCCTTCCGCCGAAAGACTCGCGGGAAAAACATCCCGGTTGCCTGGCGATAGTCCGCGTATTCATCCCCGAATGTATCGGCAAGCAGTCTTTCCTCGGCGCGCGCCCTCACCAGTTCAAGCCAAACAAACAGCGCGAAAGCCGCCCACATCACGGGCTCCATGACCAGCACCGCCTCGCCCGCAAAAGCGAGAAAGTACGCGGTGTAAAGCGGGTGGCGCACAAGGCGGTACAGACCGCCGCGCACGACGCGGCGCGCTTCCGGGATCTGCGAGAAGGATGTCCGCAGGGTGAGGAGCGCGAGGATTTCCAGTGTCACGGCCGCCGTGATGAGGATGTCGGCAAGGCCGACACGCCAGGGAACCGCGCGGTAAGGCCCGATGACATACGGGATGAGCAGTGGAAAAAGAGCGATCAACAGCGACGCCAGCCAGGCCAGAAGCCGGTCCGTGACGGCTATCGGCCGCTTCATCATCGTCCAAGTGTAGTAGACGGATTCGAGACCGAAAACGACCGTGAATCCCCACAGTCCGCGCCAGGCGTCGGTCCAGGCGAGATTCAGCGTCACCGCCAGTGCAATCGCCTGAATCAAGATCCGCATCGCGTGACCTCCCGTCGTTTGCACCAGTATAGCGGGAAACGGACGGGCTGTCACATGCGCGGCGCGCGCCCCTGAGGCGCATTAATAGGCGACGTCACCGTCCCAGCGAGACATGCCTCCGAGCAGATTGTAGATTTTTTTATACCCCAGCCGTTCCAGATAATCGCACGCGACGCTGCTGCGTCCGCCACTGTGGCAAACGACAACCGCTTCCGCATGCGGGTCGATTTCCTTATAACGTTCCGACAGTTGCCCGAGCGGGATCAATCTTGCGCCGGGAATGTGACCGGACGAAAATTCGCTCGGTTCCCGCACGTCGATGATTTGCAGGTTTGCAATCGCCTTTCTCTTCTCCTTGACATCCACGGGCATCCATTGTTTCGGCATGACATTATCCTCCTCAGGTTCTCTCATGATGATGGCGGGCCAGCCCGCTCACACTTCTCTATTATATACCCTACAGGGTATATGTCAAAGTAAAAAAAAGGCACGCAACGATCGCCGGATCCACCGGGAGCTGCTCAATTCCACTTCGTGACGCTCCCTATCCCCTGAAGGGGATGGGCTTCTGACGGAATCCCCACGCCTGTCCCTTCCTCACATTCTGGAATCACAACGAAGTGAATGCCGCCCCAGAAGTCTCCATTCTAATTCACGGGTAGTTTGCAGGCTTTTCCCGCTATGGAATAGTCCTCGTCCATTCGCCTCACCCCTCCGTATCACACCTTCCCGAGAGACACGCCAGCAACCGCGTGCACCGCGGCATCGGCCTGCTCCTGGGCATGGTAGGAGCTGCGCACCAACGGGCCGGATTCCACATGGGCGAAGCCGCGCTTCATGCCCTCTTTCCGCAACGTCGAGAATTCGTCCGGCGTATAGTAGCGTTCCACGGCGAGATGCTGGCGCGTGGGCTGCAGGTATTGGCCGATCGTGACCAGGCTGACGTCAGCCGCGCGCAGGTCGTCCAGCGTCTCCAGAATCTCTTTCCACGTCTCGCCGACTCCCAACATTATGCTGGACTTGGTCGGGATCGACGGTTGCAGCGCGTGCGCCCGGCGCAACAGTTCCAGCGATCGGTCGTACTTCGCCTTCGAACGGACGCGGTCGGACAGCCTGCGCACCGTCTCCACATTGTGATTCAGGATATCGGGCGAGGCGTCCATCACCGTCTTGAGCGCATCCCAATCGCCGAGAAAATCGGGAATCAGCACCTCCACGCGGCAGTCGCTCTTTGCGGCGCGCACGGCGTGGACCGTCTCGGCAAAGATGCTTGCCCCGCCGTCATTCAGGTCGTCGCGCGCCACGGATGTCACGACCACATGGCGCAGATTCATCCTGATCACCGCATCCGCCACACGAGCGGGTTCCGCGCGGTCCACTTCATTCGGACGGCCGGTCGTGACCGCGCAGAATCGGCAGCCGCGCGTGCAGGTGTCGCCGAGGATCATGAATGTGGCCGTCCCATGCCCCCAGCATTCGTAGATATTGGGACAGCGCGCCTCCTCGCACACTGTGTGGAGACGGTCGCCCCGCATGATGTCCTTCAGGTGATTGAATGAACCGTCCGTCTTGAGTTGCACCTTCAGCCAATCGGGCCGCCGCAAAGGCGCATTGGCCTCTTTTTCCACGCTGCCATACAGATCCTTCCACATTTCAGCCACTTGTCCGCCATCTCCCTCTGTCCAGATTCCGCACCGGTTGGATGATCGCACGTCCATTGTCCCGCGCCATTGCCCCGCGACTGGACGGTTTCGATGGGATCAATACAGGCTCGTCTGCTCCCCGATCGCTTCCAGGCGTTCTTTGACCGCCTGCATGAAACGTCCGGCGGCTAGGCCGTCGAGCACGCGGTGGTCGATACTCAAGCACAAGTTTACCATGTGGCGGATCGCGATGCTGTCGTCCGTCCGAACGACCGGCCGTTTCACGATCGTCTCGACGGACAAGATGGCCGCCTGGGGCGCATTGATGATCGGTTGGGATAAAATAGAACGAAATGCGCCCGTATTGTTGACCGTGAACGTCCCGCCCTCCACGTCGGACACGGCCAATTTGCCCGTCCGGGCGCGCCGCGCGAGATCGTGCGCCGCCAGGGACAGACCGGCCACGCTCAGGCGGTCGGCGTGATGGATCACCGGGACAGCCAACGTTTCGTCTGTGGCCACCGCGATGGAGAGATGGATGTCCCGTTTCAGCAGAATCCTGTCCTCCGCCCACACCGCGTTCAGGAGAGGGTGTTGCCGCAGGGCGTCGGCCGCCACTTTGAGAAAGAATGGAAAATACGTGAGGTCCACTCCCTCGCGCAACTTAAACGCCGCTTTCTCGCGCTCGCGCAACCGATGCATTCCCGTCACGTCCGCCTCGATCATCATCCAGGCGTGCGGCGCTTCGCGCTTGCTCTGCACCATCCGCCTGGCGATCGTCCTGCGCAGCGGCGTGACGGGAATCCACTCCTCTCGCGGGCTCTGTTCGGCTGGCGCCTGTCCGGACACAACCGGCCAGCGCTCTTCTTTTTCGGCTGCCTGCCGGTCGTCGCCTGTTCCAGGCGGCCACTTTTCTGTCGCCGCCTGTTCTATATGGCGCAACACATCCTTGCGCGTGATGCGCCCTCCGATGCCTGTGCCGGCGATCCGCGCCAGATCCACGCCGTGTTCCACCGCCAAGCGCGACACCACAGGAGAATGGCGCGCGCGCGCTGCAATCGCCGTACCGATTGATTGACCGGCGTCTGGCGCCACCGCTTGTTGTGCGGTCTGTTGTGCGCCGCGCCGGCTGTTGTCCGGATCCGCCGGATCCGGTTTCTCCGCTGGATCCGCCGCCAGCAACATCGTATCCGGCGGCTCGGCCTCCCCTTCGGCCATCTGCGCCTGGTCCCTTGATGTCTCCGCCGCGTGCTCGGCGCCCGCGGCATCTTCGACAATCACCGCGAGCAGTGTCCCCACGGCGACAGTCTCATTTTCCGGGACGAGAATGGACTGCAAAATTCCCGTGCAATCCGCCGGAATCTCGGCCATCACCTTGTCCGTGACAATCTCCGCCAGCGCGTCGAACTGCTCGACGCGTTCGCCTTCACGCTTCAACCAGCGCGCAACGGTGCCTTCTGTCACGCTCTCTCCGAGTTTGGGCATTTTCACTTCCGCCAACACACTTCACCTGCCTTTTTGCGGCTGCACCGCGAACTCGCTCAATAGGCCGCGAGTTCGCGCATGGCCGCCGCGATCTGGTCGGTCTGAATCATGTAAAACTGTTCCAGCGGAGGGCTGAACGCCATCGCCGGAATGTCGGGGCCGCACAGCCTACGGATGGGCGCATCCAGGTCGTACAGCGCCTCTCCTGCGATGAGTGCCGCCACCTCCGCCCCCACGCCGCCTGTCTGGTTGTCCTCATGGACGATCAGCACTTTGCCGGTTCTGCGCGCGCCTTCCAGGATCAGTTCGCGGTCGAGCGGAGCGACTGTCCGCAAATCGATTACATGGGCGGAGACGCCCTCTTCCGCGAGCCGCTCCGCCGCTTCCAGCGCCCGATGCGCCATGAGTCCGTAAGCGATGACGGTGAGATCGTCGCCTTCCCGGCGCACCGCGCCCTTTCCGATCGGCACTTCAAAAAGCCCGTCCGGCACCTCGTCGCGAACCATCCGGTACAGCCCCTTGTGCTCCAAATACAGCACCGGATCGGGATCGCGAATGGCCGCGACAAGCAGACCCTTCGCATCCGCCGGCGTGGACGGCAGCACCACTTTCAGGCCGGGAATATGAAAAAACATCGCCTCCAGGCTCTGCGAGTGATACAGCGCGCCGTGCACCCCGCCGCCGTACGGCGCCCGCACCACGAGCGGACACTGCCAGTCCCCCTGGGTACGATAGCGCATCTTGGCAGCCTCGCTGATGATCTGGTTGACTGCTGGCAAGATGAAATCCACAAACTGGATCTCGGCGATCGGTCTCATCCCGTACGCCGCCGCTCCCACCGCCACGCCGACGATGGCGGATTCGGAAAGCGGAGTGTCGATCACCCGCTGTTCACCGAACTCCTCAAGCAGTCCCTGGGTGACGCGAAAAACCCCTCCCCGGACTCCCACGTCCTCTCCCAGAATGAACACCGATTCATCGCGGCGCATCTCCTCCGCCATGGCATCGTGAATCGCTTCTATGTACAGTTTTCGCGCCATCTGTCAAATCCCCTCGCGAGCGGTTCGCGATCCGCCGTGATTTGCGCGGCCAATGCGCGCCGTTGCTACTGCGCGAACACGTGCAGTAGCGCGCTTTCCGGCTCCGGATAAGCGACGTTCTCCGCATGGCGGATCGCCTCGTCCACTTCAGCCTGCACATCGGCGCGCAGGCGCTCGTACAGATCGTCGGTCAGCAGCCCCGCTTCGGCGAGATACCGGCGGAACACGACAAGCGCGTCCCGCGCGCGGGCCTCCTCGACCTCCTCACGGCTGCGGTACGCCCGGTCGTCATCGTCGCTGGAATGCGGCGTGAGCCTGTAGACCATCACCTCGACAAGCGTCGGCCCTTTTCCGTCGAGCGCCCGCGAAACAGCCTCCTTCATCACCTCATAGACGCTAAGGACATCGTTCCCGTCGACCGTCACGCCGGGGAACCCGTATCCCGCAGCGCGGTCCGCCACCCGTTCACACCCCAGTTGTTTGGCGTGCGGAACCGAGATCGCATAATGGTTATTCTCGCAAAAGAAAATCACGGGCAACTTGTGCACGCCGGCAAAATTGCACCCTTCGTGAAAATCCCCCTGATTGCTTGATCCCTCGCCAAACGAGGTGTAAAAGACCGCTTTTTCCCCTCGCAGCCGCGCGCCGAGCGCAAGTCCGGCCGCGTTCGGAATCTGCGTCCCAACCGGGCTGGAGCCGCTCAGAATGCGATGTGCGCGCGAACTGTAGTGCGCGGGCATCTGTCTGCCGCCGCTGTTCGGGTCCTCCTCCCGCGCGAACGACGCCAGCGCGATATCCCACGCCGTCTGGCCGAACACGAGAACGATCCCGAGGTCCCTGTAGTACGGCGCGATAAAATCCCGCGTCGGGTCCAGCGCAAACGCCGCCCCGATCTGCGCGCCTTCCTGTCCCTGGCACGAGACAGCAAATGGGATCTTGCCCGTCCGGTTCAGATGCCACAAGCGCTCGTCCAGCGCGCGCGCCAGCATCATGTAACGGTACATGGACAACACCTGCTCATCCGAAAGCCCCAGTTTCTCATGGCGCCGCATCACTTTGGCCCCCTTTCTCCGTCTGCGTCGACCATCTTCGGTCAACTGTGAATGGCGAGACCGTCCACAGCCAGGGCCGCCTCGCCCAGCACTTCGGACAGCGTCGGGTGCGCGTGCGTGACGCGACCGAGTTCCCACGGCGTCGCATCAAGCAGGCGCGCCAAAGCTGCCTCCCCGATCAGGTCCGTCGCGTGCGGGCCGATGATGTGCACGCCCAGCACGTCTCCCGTCGCCGCATCCGCCACCACCTTGGCAAACCCGTCGACCTCGCCTTGCACCAGGGCTTTGCCGATTGCCCGGAAAGGAAATTTGCCGATCTTCACCTGTTCCCTGCGCTGCCTGGCCTGTTCCTCCGTCCATCCCACACTGGCCGCTTCCGGCTGGCTGTACATGCAGCGCGGAATGTCCTCATAGGATATGGGCTCCGGGTTGCGGCCCGCGATGTGTTCCATCGCCACTATTCCCTGGCGCGCCGCCGCGTGCGCCAACTGCAGGGGACCGACCACATCTCCGATTGCATAGATGTTCGGTTCGACAGTTTGCATGTGCTCGTCCACCACAATCGACCCGCGGGACACCTGCACGCGGGTCGCGTCCAGCCCGATCTCCTTCGTGTGCGGGTCGCGCCCGACGGCGATGAGCACCCTATCGGCGCACACCTGCCGCGCGCCGCCATCCGCCGCGACTGAAAGGCAGACGGTGTCTTTTCGCACATCGGCGGAAGCGACATCAATGGAGGCGCCGGTGTGGATCTTGACGCCCTTTTTCTTCAACGCGCGCGCCATTTCCGACGAGATGTCGGCATCCTCCCCGGGCAGCAGGCGCGGCATGGCCTCGACCAGCGTAACAGCGACGCCGAGATCCGCAAACAGCGACGCCTGCTCCACGCCGATCGCGCCGCCGCCCACGATGAGCAGGGAGGAAGGCAATTGTTCGAGGGAGAGAATGTGGTCGGACGATAGGACGCGCACCCCGTCAAACGGCAATCCCGGCAGCGCGCGCGGGCTGGACCCGGTCGCAACGATCGTGCGCCGCGGCGAGAGTACCGGGTTCTCGCCGTCGGTACGCTCCACGCGCACGGCGCCTGCACTTGGAGAGAAGATCGACGCGCCCATCACGCGGCCGTAGCCCGCGATCAACTCGACGCCGTTTTTTTTCAACAGGTGCCGCACGCCGTTTGCAAGCTGGTCGACGATGCGCGTTTTGCGTTCCATTGCCACCGCGAGATCGAAGCGCAGACCGTCCGCCACCACGCCGAACGATTGTCCGCCTTTTACACTGGCGAACAATTCAGCGGAACGCAGCAGCGCCTTGGACGGGATGCAGCCCCGGTGCAGACATGTGCCCCCCACCTGTCCGGCTTCCACGAGAGCCACGCGCAATCCGAGCTGCGCGCCGCGGATCGCCGCGACGTAGCCGCCCGTTCCGCCGCCCAGCACCACCACATCGTACGCTTCCGACACCACGCCACCTCCGTCTTGTTTCTGACCGGCCGCCGCTCCCCGTTTCGGTCATATCCCGCCTTCGTGCGTGTGGCGGTCGCTGCGCAGCACATCCAGCGCGTGCGGCAGCACGGTCAGCACACTGGCGAGACTGTCCACGGCCCCGTCCGGATTGCCGGGCAGATTGACGATGAGCGTGCGACCGAGCACGCCGCATACGCCACGCGACAGGATCGCATACGGCGTGTGCGAAGCCCCCGCGCGTCGCATGGCCTCCGGGATACCTGGCACAGCCCGCTCCACGACATCCTGCGTAGCCTCCGGCGTGACATCGCGCGGTCCAAGACCAGTGCCGCCCGTGGTGACCACCAGGGGTGCGTCCACTTCCGCCAGGTCGCGCAGCGTCTGCGCGATGTCGCTGCGCTCATCCGGCACGACCGTATGGCCGATCACCGCGAAACCCGCCTCGATCAGCTTTTCGGCCAGAGCGGGACCCGCCAGATCCTCGCGCGCCCCGTCGTACGCGCTGTCGCTCACTGTCACAATCGCCACGCGCTTGTCCACTTCCCTCACGACGGTTCCTCCCTGTCTGCCGCACGCTGGTAGTGGCCGCTCCTGCCGCCCTGTTTTTCCATCAAACCGGCAAAG
>JAKACR010000094.1 GCA_021821225.1 Bacillota bacterium
TTCCCCCGTAATAGGGGTCTTCCCTGCCATCCAGCCAGTTGCGCGTCTCCCGCGAAGGACCGTTGTCGCTCTGGTAGAATATCAGCGTGTTCTCGAGTATCCCCCGCCGTTCCAGTTCATCCAGAATATCCCCTACACCGTCGTCCACCGCGCTCAGCATCGCGGCCATGATCTGGCGGTCCCAGGGAAGGTCCGGGAAGCGTTCAGTGTATTTTTTCGGCGCGTGCATGGGATAGTGCGGAGCATTGTACGCGACATACAGAAAGAATGGCTCCTCCTGCCCGGCGGTCTTACGGATGTATTCCACTGAATGCTCGGTGACCATTTCTGTAAAATACTTTCCGTTGTCGTAAAACTCCGTTCCATTTTTCCACAGGTCGTGCATGGGATTCACGTCCCCACCCATTCCCCAGTAATAGATGTGGGAGTAATAATCAATGCAGCCCGCCATGAACCCCATCCACTCGTCAAATCCGTGGCGGTGCGGCCGGCACGCCTCGTCCAGGCCCAGGTGCCACTTCCCGAACAGAGCGGTTTGATAGCCCAATTTCTTCAGTTCGGATGGAAGAGTCGGCACCTCGGGGGACAGCCCGGTTGTGGTGCGGCGCCCGCCCAGAATCGAGCGGACACCGGCGTGTGCCGGATACCGGCCCGAGAGCAGTGCGGCTCGCGAAGGCGAACAGACGGGACTGGCGGAATACCAATGGGTAAACCGCACACCCGATTGCGCCAGTCGGTCGATGTGGGGCGTCTTGAAGTCGGTGGCGCCCATGCAGGACAGGTCCCCATACCCCTGGTCGTCGGTCATGAACACAATAATATTCGGCCTGTGTTGCCCGGACATCTCGATCACTCCCATCTTGAAAATGTCTTCTGCTAGCCGCCCGTATCCCTTTGCTCCTGCTCAGACACCGCTATCACTGAACTCGCGACGAGCAAAGGGATACGGGCGACCCAGCAAGCCTTCATTCCACCGCTGGCATGGCGTGTGACCGCGGCGCGGCAAATTCTCCTCCTGCCGATGGCGGCGCGCCCGCGCCATGGGGTCTATCACAGGAATGACACCTCCAGCGTGACGATCTGTTTCGGTCCCGCCTCCACGCTCACCTGGCGATCACTCCATGGCGCGCCGGCGACGACGGTTTCATTCAGGTCCAGCAGCGACGCCGACTTCAGCGCGCGGTCAAACGTGACCGTCCCCTTTACGGGAACCGACCGCGCGTTAAACAGGCGGACCACCCCATGTCCCGGCCGGTCCTCCGCTTCCTTGACGGCCGAAACGATCAACTCCGGCGCATCCACGTGAAGGTAGGATTTGACCCAGGGCAGATCCGGTGTCCGGCGATGCGGCGTTTCATATTTCACCTTTCCCACGGGGCGCTGCACGGACCGGACGCCGCCCACATACTGCTGATGCTCCCGGAACAGCGAACTCCCAGTGTCGCCCTCGACCGCAAACGGCCGGATCGCATACGCAAACTCCCGTTCCCCGAGCACTTGTCCGCCGTCCGTGTCATTCATGCCGACCACCCTGCGGATACTGCGCAGCAGCGTCAGAGCGACGGTTCGCTGCTCGTTGTCCCGCACCGCCGCTTCATACAGTCCCTTGCTGTAGACTGCCAAGCCGTTGCGGTCGTCGGCCAGGGTAATGATACCATTGTGCGGAACGACCCCGCTGAACTTCTCCAGGTATTTCGAGTAGTCCGGATGTGCGACGTTCCTTTCCACCAGGTCAAACGGCGTGCTGGTCTGGAAGCGGTCCGTCCGGATTCCCGCGGGAAAAAGCACGCGCAGCCTGTGATCCCGCACATTGTTTTTCACTTGGGTCCGGCAGCGCAGGACAGGATCGTTTTTCCTCAGGTCAAGGTCCGTGGTGATTTCGAGACCAGCCAGAGTCGCGCTGCGCCGCGCATTCCCAGCCTGGATCTCTTGCGGCACGCGCATGGTGGCGCGAATCCGGATGCGCGTCTGCAGCGGCCCGTCATACACGACGGAGATGTCGGCCTGCGCGCCAAAGGTGGAGCACACCTCATTCGTGACCGGACTGGCGTGCGTCCAGGCGTCGCCGATGTCCGCCTCATCCTCGAACAAGAGCAATCCCGCGTGCGTGCGGCCCGTCCGGTGATCCGTCACATCGACCGTTCCGTTTGGCCTCACCTGGACCCGCAAACGGCCGTTGTCCCAAGTGCACTCGTCGACCGCCATGGACCCCGGATAACGGACGGGCGTCGACATCCGTTCGGCGCTGTACTCGCCGTGTTTCGGACCTTCCATCTCCACCGTCCTGATCCCATAGGACGTGTACCCGAAAGACGGCACGCTGCCTTTGATGGCGAGGCGAAAGCGGTCGACGAGTTCCCCCCGGGGGATGTCCCTGTACCATCGCCGCCTCTGCACGCGGTTTCTCTCCACTTCCAGCACCTGATACGGAACCTCGTTGGCCTCCTGATCGTACAGCTTGAATGACGTACAACCGTGGAGGGGGAGTCTGACCGCGGCGTCCGTTCCCGCCGGCAGCGAGACCTCCACCTCGAAAACCCCGTCGACCGGATCCTGCGACGCGTTGAACACGGTCAACAGAAACTTGTCGTCCGGGTTCAACGCATCGATGTGGTTGGACAGGAACGCCAATTGTTCGCCGATCATCTGTTCGCCGATCAACCGGCTCTGGTCGAACCGACTCACCATGTCCTGGTGCACCTGGTCGATGGAACAGCCGCAGATGGAGTCGTGCGCGTGGTTCTGGATCAGGTACTCCCATGCCCTCGCCAAAAAGGCCTTCGGATAAGGACGGCCTTCCAGCATGGCGAATACGCCCCAGGGCTCGGCCCACTTCTCCAGCAGGGTTTCGCCATGCTGGTTCATTTGCTTCAGATGGACGCGCGAAGAGAGTGTGTTGGCCAGCACGTTGTTGCTCACGCCCTTGTCGCCGGGCGCCCGCTGTTCCCCTCGGTACACCCTCAGATCGCCGACTTTCGCCTTGATCGCGTCGATGTACTGTTCCAGGTCGGCATGGACAAATTGCACGCCGAGGTCCGACTCGTTCAATAATTTCAACATCCAGGACAGGCGCGGCTCGACTTCGACATGGTCCACCCCGTCCAGCGCGAGCGTGATGTCGGTCGTCGCCCGCTTGCGTTTATACACCAGAAATTCTTTCGTCCGCCGGATCAGTTCCTCGGGCTCATACTGAAAGTCGCGCTCGGAAAACGGCCAGCGCGTGGCGAAAAACCAGTCGGAGTACGACCGGTCCTCCGACAGTTTCAATCCCAGCACCCGGCTGCCGTCCGCCCCCTCCCACCAGATTTCCGCTGTGGGACAATCGCCGAACCCGCGAAAAAAGACGACATTGTCGATGCCGAATCCGCTTACAATCTGCGGGAGCTGGCTGTTGTGGCCGAAAATATCGGGAATGTAGCCGCAGCGCAGCGGTTTCACCCCAAAGGACCTTGCGATGCGCACACCCTTCGCCAGATTGCGGAGGAGCGACTCGCCGCTGACAAGAAACTCGTCCGGCATGGCGTACCACGGCCCGATGCGGATCCGGCCCGCCTGAATGAGCGCACGCAGCCTGCCCTCGTTCTCCGGCCGGATCTCCAGATAATCGCCCAGTACGATCGTCTGGCCGTCCAGATTGAAGTAACGATATTCCGGATCGCGCTCCATCGTTTCGATCAATTCGTCCATCATGTACACGAGACGGGTGCGAAAGCCCTGAAAAGCCTGATACCACTCCCGATCCCAGTGGGTGTGCGACACCACGTAGACTTTTTCAAAAGATGGTTGATCTGTGTTCATTAAGAGAGCCTCCGCTCTGCGTTCCCTTTTATGCCTACCCGGAAAATAGGTCTGTGCCAGCCGCCCGTATCCCTTTGCTCCTGCTCAGACAGCGCGGCTGCGCCGCACAACTCGCGACGAGCAAAGGGATACGGGCGACCCAGCGAGCCTTCGTTCGACCGCTGGCCCACCGCCCACCGCTGGCTTGGCGCGCGATCGTGACACAGCGAATTTTCATCCTTCGCTGGTGTGCGGTTGCGCCGCACATGGCGGTCTATCATGAAAAAAACTTCGCCCGAGCCTGTGTCTAGGGATGGCCCACATGCTGTGCCCCTGCTCAAACAGCGCGGCTGCGCCGCACAACTCGCGACGGCCCAGCGAGTCTTCGACCTGCCGCTGGCCCATTGCTGGCCTAGCGTGCGACCGTGACGCGGCAAAGTTTCATCCGTCATTGTCAACCTGTTCGTTTCACGTCGATCCATCCCGCTTGGACCTATCATGATCGCTTGCCAGAGATCTTGAAGAGGTCTTTTCTAATCGAAGCATACAATTGAATCAAACAAAAAACAATATACTGCACCGAAGTGCGAATAATTCAACCATCTAATTCACCGATTTTCGACTAAATCAAACAGACGAATGTTCGTTTTGTTCTCTTTGCTCGATCTCCGGAATAGCCTCCGCTCGGTGAGCAACTGGCCGCCATCGCCGCCGCTCTTCAGCGCTTCCTTGCTCGTACTGCGAAACAGCCCCAGCGCCATCGTGCGCGTCCCGCCGTCGCGCACCCGCCGCAAGCCGCCTTGCCGTGAAAGGCAACTCGGTATAACCTGCAAAGAGATCATCGCAAGTCTCTCCTCCTGCTCATGCTTCCGAACCTCGTCGACGGACATTGAGCCCTTCCACGATAAGTTGCTCCGGCCGCACGGAAGGAGCGGAACACTGGATCACCGCCTGCTCGCCGGGCAACAGGACCAGGGCGTTGCGGTCAATATGCAGAAACTGCGAGGCGTCTTTTCCATACATGAAGACTCCGGCCGCCACAACCTGCGATCGGTTCGCCACGACCAGTTCTCCGGCGCGATCCCCGCTCGACAACTCCACCTGGGCGGGAGGAAGTCGGCGCAACGGTTGCAGGGGATAGCTCGCATCGACCGTAAACAGGTAGTCATGGGAGGACAGAAGTTGCCCCTCTTCATCCAACAATTCCGCTCGCAACAGGAAGACATCGTGTGGACAAGGTTGCACATCCCACATCAAGGTTCCCAGTTCCGCCACCGTCCCGCCGTTCGCTGTGGCTGTCTCCGACTCCCTCACCGTTGTCCCACTTGTCGCCGCAACCGTCGACGCGCCGCTCGCCGCGGCTGCCCCCAACTCCAGTACCGCCGTCCCACTTCTTGCCGCGACCGCTTCCCGTTCTTGCACTGTCGTCCCGCCGTTCGCCGCGTAGTTCTTCTCTTTGAGAACTTCGCCATCCACACGCAGCAGGCGGACCCTGACTGCCCAGTTCCCTGAAACGCTTCCCTCGTCGCGCAGGAAGATCCGGCCCACAAACCGCTCGCCGCTCCGATACGCCACGCGGTCGTACCGCAGCGAAATACTCCGGGACGCGAACGCCTGTTTCAACGCGTAGTACGCGGGTTTCGGCGTCCCGTCAAACTCGATGACCGACGTGTTGGTGTTGTTGGGATACGGCTCATTGCCCATCCACACGATGAATCCCGAAGCCTGCGGCTCTCGTCTCCGCGTCGCCTCGACTGCATAGCGTAGGGATTCCATCTGCAGATAGCGGCTGGCCTGCAGAAACGGCCCGATCTCGTTTTCCTCCTCACGCCAGGGTCCAAACAAACGCCCCAACTGATCCCACTGAATCCACCAGGAGCCGCGATGCAGCCAGTACGGGTTGTCTTTCTTGGGCGGCCAGACGTCACAGTTCCCGGCGTACCGCTGGATCGCCTCCCACCGCGAGGCCCCGGGCGCCCCCGTCTCGGAGCGAAACTGCGAATCATCCCGGTTGAACTCCTCATAATGCGCGCCGTCACCCAGGTAGTTCCAGGGGCCATGAATGTCGTGGTGCACCCCTTTCCCGACATCTGCCAGCGAGAAATTGAACCGCGGACCGGAGGGGCTGGTCGGGAAAAACTGCCGCGTGGCATCGAGTTCCTGCACGACCCCTTTGAGCATCTTGATGTTGAGATGCCGCTCGTCGACGGGCACGTGGCCTTCCCACGCCAGTTCATTGCCGCCGCACCAGATGACCAGGCTCGGATGCGACCGAAGCGCAAGCACCCCCACACGGCTGACCTCTTCCAACTTCCGCAGGAATGGAGGATTGTCCGGCGGGCTGTTGGTCAGGCCGCTGGAGGATTGCAAGAACTCTTGCCACACCAGAAGACCCAGTCGATCACACTCATCGTAGAACGCCTCGTGTTCGTAAATCCCCCCGCCCCAGACGCGTAGGAGGTTGGCGTTCATCTGCGCGAAGCGCTCCAGAAAGGGGCCGTACTCCTCGGGCCGGACCGTCCCGTAGAACGGGGTGAGCGGCACCCAGTTCACCCCGTTGAGGAAGATGCGGTGGCCGTTGACGATCGGCGTATACGGAAGGCTGTCCTCTGGCGCCCCCTCATTGCGGACCCATTCGACCGTGCGAAACCCGACCGTTTTCGACGCGGTGTCGCAGATCCCGGAGTCCCTGTCCAGGATCGTGACCTCGACCTGGTAGGTCGGATGCTCGCCATACCCGTTGGGCCACCACGTCTCGACCGCTCCCACCTTCGCCTCGTGGTTGATTTCCCGCATGCCGCCGCCCAGTCCCAGGTCAAACGACCCGACCCACCGTTCCACCCCATCGCCGTCGACCATGCGGTAGGCCGCCCGGTACGCCCCGGGTCGCACCACCTCCACCTGTTGGTGGATCTTCAGCACGCCCTGGCGCAAATCCGCACCCAACGTGGCCTCCGGGAAAAAGTCGACGATCTTGACGCCGGTAAACGTCCGCAAAAACACGTTGCGCCAGATGCCCACGGGAACCATCCGGGGACACCAGTCCCACGCATAATTGAAGCGCGACTTCAGTCTGTCGATGGTGTGGCTGTGACCAATCTGCCCGTCCACGTACGGCGCGGTAAAGAAGACCACCTGCAACACGTTCTCCTCGTCTGCGCCCGTTCGGAGTCTCCCGGTGACATCCAGGACCACCGGCTTGAACATGCCCTCGAACTCCGCGATGCGCTGACGATTCAAATAGATCTCGCCTACATCATCCAGCCCTTCAAACACCAGTTCGCAGCGATCCTGAACCCAGCCTTGCGGGATGCGAAACCGCCTCTCTAGGACCCAGTCTCGGTTGTTCACCCATTCCATATCGAGACTCTGCAGCCCGATGTTCGGATCGTTTAGCCAACCCGCGCGCAGGAGGTCCGCTTGGATGGCGCCGGGAACGGTGGCCTGGATCGCAGGCACCACCGGGGGAATCCCGGCGTGCAATTCCATCGAAGCGTGCAGTCGCCATTGCTTCGTATACCACCCCGTCGCTTGCCATTCATTGCCCACCAGCGAAATATGTCGTTTCATGATGAACTGCTCCCCCTTCCGCCCTCAGGGCCGGCAAACCGCAGATGGCGGTCAGCAGACAGAATGGCTTGCCGCAGGGCCGTGGCCTCGCGGCAAGCCATTCTTGTCGATCGATCACTGCACCGGGCGGATATAGCCCTGTTCTTCGGCGACTGTGATCAACCAACTGCCGCTCCCATTGCCGGCCAGCGACCAGAACGAACGATTCGTGGGCCAATCGATGAACCGCTTGGTCGAATAAAACACCGATTGATCCTGGGCGATGAGCGATCCGGGCCACGCGTTGTAGTTCATGAACTTGATCAGGTCATACGCAATCTGTTTTTGCTTGGCGGCGCTCGGCGTATGGGCGAACTCCCACGAAAGTCGGATCGGGTTGATCGTGCCAACGCCCGGCACATACGCCTTCTGCGGAAGGCTCATGGCGTCGTGTCCGGGGGTGATCACGGTCTTACCCGTCGAGGTGTATCCGACATCGCTTCCAAAGCTTTGAAACAAGGAAGGAAACGCCCCCCACATCTGATACGGCCAGAAGAAGTTGTACCCTTCAAATACCGTGTAGTTCCCGGCAAACAGATTGGCGTATAGGGAGGTGACCGGCCAGAGTTGAACCTTGGCGGGAATGCCAAACTGCGTGAGTTGACTCGCCACCGCGCTGGCCATCAGATCCCAACTGGCCAGCGTTGCCCCACTGTACACTGTCACCGTGAACGGTTTGCCATTCGGCAGGTACCACTTCCCGCCTTTCTGCGTAAAGTGGGCGGAACGCAAGAGCTCCGCGGCCTTCGCAGGGTTGTAATTGTACGGGTTCAGCGTTTTGATCTGGGCCGGTGTGAGGTACGCCTTCATCACACTGTCCGGCACACCCGCCGGAATGGTCAGCGGTTGGCCGGCTACAGGATCGGCGACGGTGTTGACGGTCTTGCGGTTCAACAGATACTCGAACGCCTGGCGCACCTGAATCAGGTTATAGGGATACGTCCGGGCCGAAAACATGCTCCCCATGAGCGTGAGAAAGCTTTGCGGCTTGCTGTAATGCATATACGGCCGATTGCGGCTCATGATCGCATCGTAGATGGGGGTGGTCGGCTGGTAGCCAGCGACGTCAAAGGCGCCGGACACCAGGGCGTTTTGGGTGGCCGCTGTACTCACCTGGTTGCGCATCACGACATTTTGCACGTGCACGTTGGCTGCGGCCCAGTTATACGGATTCTTCTGCAGATCCACCTCGCTCGGCGAGAACCCGGTCACTTCATACGGTCCGGCCGTCACGAGACCCTTCTGGCCTGGATCATATGCTTCCAACGCCTTGACAAACTTGGCGTCGAGCGCCGTGACCTTGCCTGCCTGCGCCGTCGCCGTCTTGCTCGCGCTGGCGGCCACAGGATTCGCGAGATTCTGGATGATTTGCTGAAACGCCTGCGGACTCGGAAGGAATTTTTGATACAGGGAAGCAGGAACAATCGTCTGGGTCAGGATATTCTGCTCAAGCGCGACCGAGTATGGTGCGGTCGGACTGATATTGAACACGACCGTACTCGCATTCGGAGTGGTGACACCAGTAATGGCATCACCCGACCAATACCCCTGTAACGCGTAAATCTCCCAGGTCACCTTCACGTCGTTACTGGTCAACGCCGTTCCGTTATTCCACTTGAGGTTGGGTCGCAGATGGACCACAAACTGGTGGTAGTGATCGGTGTACCCCCATGAACTCGCCAATTGTCCGTAATAGTAATTGCCGAGATCCCGGTTCGAGTTGGATATTAAGGCGAGTGGCGAGAACGCGAGCGGTCCGACCGCGGCCCCGACCGTTGAACCGGGTGAGAACGGGTTCCAATCAGCCGCTGAATTATAACCAGAGGGTGCATAGGTGGTCAACGTGCCCGACGCTGTTGCCGCACCCGTCGCCGCAAAAGCGCTGCTCCCCCCAATCCCCGTCAAGAGCAGCCCCACACTGGTGAGAACCGCCAACGGTTTTGTGAAGCGAATCCGTTTCATCATGTCATTCATCCTCCCCTTGAGATGGTTCCCCTGTGAAACAACCCATGAACTGTATTTCTGGTCGTGCCTTGCCGATCCCCTCCTTCCGGGGTGCCGTTGCAGGCGGGCATGTCGACCTAGCCCGGCTGAATGGCCAAGACGGCCAGACTTCCGCCAGCGAGCGTGATATTCCATGAATCGGCTCCGGACGGTTGCCAGGATCCGAGGAGACTCTGCGTAATGATGGGTCC
>JAKACR010000095.1:0-3338 GCA_021821225.1 Bacillota bacterium
CCTCCTAGCTTTTGCATACACTATTGTTTAATTTTTCCGCCCTCCCTCTCCTCTTTCTGGCCTATTGGGAAACGAGACAGCGGCACACGCTGGAGAATCGCGTAAAAGAGTTGTCCGCACAGATCGCGAAGACGAAAGAACTGGAAATCATCAATCGCCAGATGACCGACTACGCGATGGACGTGCAGAACCGCGCCGTCATCGATCAGTTGACGGGGTTGTTCAACCAGACCTATTTCCATCACCGTTTGATCATTGAATTTGAAAAAGCGCGACAGGCAGACAAGTCCATCAGTCTCATCATTATCGACATCGATCATTTCAAACGCTTCAACGATCAATTTGGACACTACATCGGAGACGATGTCCTGCAGTCCGTCGCGCGTGTGCTGCTCGATTTCGTCGCTGACCGCTTCTGGGTGGCGGGGCGCATCGGCGGCGAAGAGATGGCTATTTTGCTGCCGGAGATCACTCTCGAAGAAGTGAGCGCGCTCGCCGAGCGGCTGCGCCGCAACATCGCGGGCATGATCGTTCCCGGCCCATCCGGTCCGCTGCGCGTGACGGTGAGCGCCGGCGTCGCCTCCTGGCCCGGTCCGGCCAAGGATGCGGCCGACCTCACCAAGCAGGCGGACCAGGCCATGTATACAGCCAAAGACAGGGGTCGCAACCGCGTCTGCCTGAGCGAAGCCCTCTGAACCGTCTCCCTACGCGCCGCAGTGATGAATGCCTTGCGGCGTGACGATCCAGTCCATCCGCACATCCCACGGTTCAACGGGCAATGCCCGCACCACCTGTTCCTCGTAGGCAAGACCGATCAGCGCGGGTTTCGCCTTCCTCCCCGCGAGATAGCGATCGTAGTATCCGCCACCGTAACCGAGACGGTCTCCGTCAGGCGTAAAGGCAAGTCCCGGCACGACCGCGGCGCCAAGGTCAGACAGGTCGATCAAGGGGCTGCCCGGCGCAGGCTCGCGCAACCCGTAACGGCCGATGACCAGTTCTTCCAGCCGCATGATCCGCCGCATCTCCATTTTGCGCCGCGCGGCCGTTACCGGTGCGCCGACCACCACGCCGCGGGCCAGCGCTTCGCGGATAACGCCATCTGTCGCCACCTCGTCATCGGCGCTCAGGTACACGCCGACCGCTGGCGCCTTGGCGTATTCCCCCAGATTCAGCAGATGAAACGCGATGCGCCCGTCCCAACCCGTCTTTTGTTCTGGGTTCAGTCCGCGGCGCCACGTCTGCATCAGACCGCGCAGTCTCTCCTTTTCAGCCGTGCCGTCCACGCGCATGACCGCCTTCTTTGACAATTTGGCTTTCACGGCCCACTGCGCTGCTCTTCGACCCGCACCGCCCGCTCTAACCAGCGTCCCGTCACAGCCACAAATACGGCGAGCGCGAGTGGCGCCCACCAAGCCGCGCTTTCCGCATTGACCGCGGTCAGTCGCGCGAGCGCGCCAAATCCCGCCAGAAGCCCCCCGGCAAGCAGAAAACGCCGCCGCGCGTAAAAACCCAGGCCTCCGGCCGGCTGCCGCAGCCACACGCCCATCCGGGAAAACAACCACGCCGTCAGGTATCCCATTCCCCGCGCGCCGCCGTCAAGACCCGCGCCGCCGTCAGGATCCATCCGGGCAAAGGGCCAGACCGCCCACAGCATCGCCGCAAACGATACCGTCTGTCTTGTGTACGAGGGAAGCGGAGACATCCACAATACGGCGCAAAGAAGCAGCCATGGCGCCGCCTCGCGCAACGGTCGCAGAGCGACAAGGCGCGACAGGGTGTAGCCGATGATCCAGCCCGCCAGGACATCGGTCGGCCAGTGCACGCCCAAGTACAGGCGGCTCAACCCGACCAGGACGGGAACCGCAAGTAACAGCCATTTTACAGAATCACCCCGCCACAGCGACCGCTCCCGACCTGCGCCCACCCGACCCGCATAGCTCGCCAGAATCACAAAAACGGCTGTTGCCACCAGGGCGTGACCACTGGGAAACGATGTCCCGCCCGCCGAGGCGATGTACAGAGAGCGCACGCCGGGCCGTCCGATGGGGCGCGGCAGCGCTGTCCACTCCTTGAGCGCGTCGGTCAGGAGCGCGCCTGAAACGGCAGCCAGACTGGCCGACAGCGCAGCTTCCGCTCCCCACATCCAGAGCGCGAACGCGATAATTCCCATGTAGCTCGGATAATTGCCCAGCCACGACAGCCATACAGCGACAGCATCCAACGGCGTCCCGCGCACACTCTGCAAGAAATGCAGCACGGACACCTGCACACTCATCCAGTGCGGCATCGGACCCCTCCGGGAAACCGCTTGGCCAACCGCGGTTTCACCCCAAGTCCTACGCCGAGCCGCCGCAAAATAGACCATGCAGGGGACTTTATCACAGACCCCAGGGGCGCGTTTTGCTCACCGCCACGCCTGCAATGGCATCACGGCCTGCGCGGTCAGAGACAGATCGTCGAGTCTCCCCTGCACATAACGCCAATGCGCCGCCGCGCCGATCATGGCCGCGTTGTCCGTGCAAAGCCATGCGGGCGGCGCGACAAACCGCGCGCCGTCCGCCGCGCAGACGCTCTCCAACCGGGCGCGCAGGCTCCGATTGGCAGCCACGCCGCCTGCCAGCACCAGCGTCCGCATGCGCGTGCGTTCCAGCGCCATTTCCACTTTTTCCACGAGCGCGTCGATCACCGCGCGCTGAAACGACGCCGCCACATCGGCCGCATTCCACGTCCCGCCGGTGCGCCTCTGCCTGTCCAGATGCAGCAGGACGGCGGATTTGAGACCGCTAAAACTGAAATCGAGCGCGCCTTCCTCCAGTTTCGCCCTGGGAAACGGCAGCGCGAGCGGATCCCCCTCGCGCGCGATCCGCTCAATGGCCGGTCCTCCCGGATAGCCGAGTTCAAGCGCGCGCGCAATTTTGTCGAACGCTTCGCCCGCCGCATCGTCGCGCGTGGATCCCAATCGTTCCATCGCGAAACCGGAATGTACGCCGAGCAGTTCCGTGTGGCCGCCCGATACCACAAGGGCGAGAAAGGGCGGCTGCATATCCGTCCCGATCATCGCCGCGAACATGTGTCCCGCGAGGTGGTGTACGCCGATCAGCGGCAGATTGCCGAATTGCGCCATTGTCTTTGCCGACGTCACCCCGACAAACAATGCGCCGATCAATCCCGGCGCAAACGTGACCGCCACGGCCTGCAGCGAGTGGGGCGCACGTCCCGCCTTCCGCAAAGCCGCGTCCACCACCTCGGACACATGCTCCACATGCGCACGTGAGGCAACCTCCGGCACCACGCCGCCAAAGCGGTCGTGCAAGCCGACCTGCGACGCCACGACCGAG
>JAKACR010000095.1:3348-9543 GCA_021821225.1 Bacillota bacterium
GCACCACGGCGGCCGCTGTTTCATCACAGCTCGTCTCGATGGCGAGGATATCCACCGGCTGTCCCGTCATCCGGTCGCTTTCGTAGCGCGCCCTCATCCGTTCACTCCAGGACATCGGGAACCTCCTGTACCGGAGGAACATGGGCCCACATGATGAGCGCATCTTCATGGTTGTCCGTATAGTATCCTTTGCGCACGCCCGCATCGACAAAACCGAGCTTGCGGTAGAGGCGCTTCGCCACTTCGTTTGACACCCGCACCTCCAGCGTCATGCGTCTGGCGCCCCGCGCCGACGCTTCCGCCATCATCATGCGCAACAGGCGCTCGCCGTTTTTCTTTCCCCTGTGCTCGGGGTACACGGCGATATTGGTCACATGCGCCTCGTCGACAATCACCCACATGCCGCCGTATCCAATCATCTGCGGGCCGCTGTACATCACGAGATACTCCGCAAAATGATTGTCCATCAGTTCGCCCGCAAACGCGTTGCGCGACCACGGCGCGGAGAATGAAGCCCGTTCGATGCGCAGCACTTCATCCAGATCGCGCATCGTCATGCGGCGAAAGGTGACCAGACCGTCCTCACTGGTCATCACGCGCGCTTGTCCGGTGTCTGGCACGCCATCTCGCCTCCGCCTCCGCCAACTGAAGATACCTTGGAACAAGTATGTGCGCATCCTGCCCATATCCGCCCTCCTTCCCATCCGCCGACCGGCGGGCGAGTTCAGGCAATGCCAGTTCATACACGTGCTCCGCCCGCACATGAGCGATGCGTTCATAGACCGCACACGCTTCGCGGCTTTCCGCGGGGAGCTGCTCCAGCACGGCGTCCGCCGCATCGCCCACCAGCGCGATGCGCGATGCCCCGGACGCCGTCAACTCGCGCGCAAGCGTCGCGCAGGGCACACGCCGTTCCTCCAACACAACTTTCCAGATGCCGCTTTGCTGCGCGTAAGCGCCCGCGTACGCATCGCCGCGACGCGCGTCAAACACCGCGGCGATCAGTTCGGCCCCGCGCGCGGCATACGCGGCGGCGCTGAGCGACGACACGCCGACGACCGGCACGTCAAGCTGGTAGGCGATCATCTTCGCCGCCGTAACGCCGATGCGCACACCCGTGTAGGATCCGGGACCGACGCCGACCGCGACACCTTCCACATCCTGCGCGGCGACGCCGACGGTATCCATCAGCCCGTCCAGCAGCGGATGCAGCAGCGCCGCGTGCGCGTGGCGGATGCGAAGCGACTGCGTTGCGAAGATATTGCCAAACAGATCGCCGATGGCCAGAGCCAATGTCGGCGTCGCCGTATCGAGTGCTATGACGGCCACGGCCACACCAGCTTTCGCGCAGCGTCGTCCGCCGCGCTTCCATAAGCGAAAAGCAGCGCGCGCCGACCGGCCGACGCAAAAAAGTCCGTCGGCGCCAAGGAAGCTGCCGCATCCTCTAGCCTGATCGCGATCCGTTCCGCGGGGAGCGCCGCCTCGATGAACTCCGCCCACTCCACGACGCAAATACCCGCGGCAAATAGATACTCGTCAAACATGTCCAATTCTCCCGCCGCCCGTGCGTCGAGCCGATAAAGATCAATGTGATAAAGCGGCAGCCGTCCTCCGGAGTACTCCGTCGCCAGCACAAAGGTCGGACTGCCGGCCGGTTCGTCGATCCCGAGCCCCACCGCGATCCCCTGCACCAGCGTGGTCTTCCCCGCGCCCACCCTGCCGTGAAGCGCCACGACCGCCCCCGGCCACAACCGCTGCGCCAAGGCCGCGCCAAAAAGTCGCGTCGCCGCCGCGTCGCGCAGAACGAACCCCGCGCGCGCCGTCTCCCGCTCACCCATCTTTCGGCCCACCCCGAAAATGGTCGTAGCCAGCGCGGGCCATCGTCTGTCGGCCGCGCGCCGTCAACAGATCAACGCCGGGTTCGCCCTCTTCCGCACGGCCGATGAACGTCACCCGCACGCCGATTTCCTCCATCAGCGCGAGCAGCCGCCCGGCCTCCCTTTGCGGCACGGCGCCCACAAGCTGATAGTCCTCCCCGCCTGTGAGCGCGAAATCCACCGCGCTAAGCCCGACTGCGCGCGCATAGTGCCGCAGCGCCGGCAGCGTCGGAATGCGCTCCTCCTCCACGGCGAGACGCACCCCGCTCGCCTCGGCAATCTCGTGCAACTCGGAACTGAGACCATCACTCACATCGTTCGCGCACGCGCAAACGCCCATACGCGCCAGGGCCGCTCCCGCCTGCACAGGCGGGAGCGGCCGCCTGTGCCGCGCGCAAAGCGCCGCCATGTCTTCGTCCGCCAGCGTCGCGCCGGGCTTTTCGTTCACCAGGTGCACATACGCCGCGGCGCCGCCGAGCTCCCCCGTCACAAACAGCAGATCGGCCGGCTTCGCCCCACTGCGCAAAAGCGGACGCGGACCGACCAGTTCCCCCGTCACCGTCACAGAGAGAACCAGCGGACCGGCCGTTCCCACCACGTCTCCGCCGACCACCGTCATATCAAACTGTTCGCAGGCATCCGCCATACCTTCGTAAATCTGGACCAGTCTGTCCACTTCTTCCTCGGCCGGCACCGCCAGCGCCACAAGCGCATGCCGCGGCACGGCGCCCATGGCCACCACGTCGCTGACAGACGCCGCCAACGCCTTGTATCCGGTGGAACGCGCGTCGATCAGATCCGCGCGAAAATGAACACCTTCGACAAGCGCGTCGGTTGTCAGCACAACAGAGCCGTTCATCCGCACAACCGCGGCGTCGTCGCCGATCCCCACCGAAACAGTCCCATCCTCGCGCGCGACGGCCGCGCGCAGGCGGTCGATCAGTCCAAACTCACCGATGTCACGCACTCGCACAGCTTCTTCTCCCATCACGCCGTCTTTTCCTGCGACGGCAACAGGCCGTCTTGCATCGACAACCCCACACCGACTATCCGGCACCCATTATACCATTAAGCGCCAAGCTGCCGACGGTTCACAAGCAAGATGGACAACGGCAATCTCGTCATATGGGCGCCGGGCACCCCCGTGATGACAAACTGCACCACGGCCGTTCCTCCCGGTTGCACGACAGACGGTGATCCGGCTGCGGGCGTGATGTCGTCGAAATACTTCCACGTACCGCGGCTGAACAGGCTGGCTCCCGGCTTGAAGGTGAAAAACAGCATCGCGAGAGACGATTTCATCGACCACGGCTGCGAGCCGCGATTGTGCACACGAGCAGTTATTTTAAGGTATTCCATCTTTATTTTTCCACCACCCACGCCCGTCACCGCCACATGGACATTGGAAACTGCAACGGGCTGCTCTCCGAGCCGCACGGCCGGATAATTTGCATTGGGACGGCGCAAAAACCACACCAGGTGTGCGGTGCGATCGGCCAACTGATGGAATGGCGGAGCGGGATTGGGCGTGAAATACCACAGGACCGCCTTGTGCGGCGGGATCACCTCATTCGGTCCATCCACAAAATATTCCCAGTCATTCATCTGACTCGGGGTCAATTGTCCCGCGCGTTTGACAATAAACAGCATACCCTGCATGTCGTGCCCGTTAATCGGGGCGTTGCTGTTGTTGACAAGGACGGTCGCAACCGTGAACGCCCGCGGTGCAAGCTCCATGATCGCAGAACCGGGACGCCCCTTGTTCCCTGCGGACGCCGCGCCCGCCATGGGTCCATACACGCCGGCGGGCCCGTTCACCGCTTCGCGGGCGGCGATCTGGCGGGTTGTCGGAATGCCCGGAATGATCGCGGTGTTTTGCGACGCGACGGGCGCCAGTGTCGCGAAAAGCGCCGCGCCACCGCCGTCTCCCGCGGCCGAGTGCGCCCCTGACATGATGGTGTGATCATTCACACCCGTCGGACTGGGCAACGTCCACAGGTGAACGATAAACGCGAAAAGCAGCACCGCCACCGCACCGCCCAGCGCGCTCCACTGCAAACGACGACGGCGGATGCGGCGGCGCAAAAACCATTGCTCGCGGCCCGAACGCACCTGGGGTCGCGACTCCAGGCGCTTTTGCACCTTATCCTGCAGCGCCTGAGAGAAAACCATCCGGTCAGCGCGCCCCTTGAGCAATGTCTTCAAGTCATCGTCCAACTTGTCATCACGCACGTCGGTCATGATCCCCACTCCCCCTCCCACGTGCGCCGGAGTAGTTCCCTGGCGCGGTGCAGGCGCGTCTTCACCGATCCGGCCGTCACCTGCGTCACATCGGCAATCTCCTCAATGCTCATGCCGCGTCCATAAAACAGCCACACCGCCTCTCTGTACATCTCCGGCAGATTCATCACCGCATTCCATAACTCATCGTCCTCCTGGCGCCGCAACATCAGCCGTTCCGGTGAATCGTCCCCCTCCACGTGGGACAGATCGTCGACCGGGACCACGCGCCGCGCCGCCGAACGCAGATAGTCCTTCGCGCTATTGACCGCAATCCGCAAAATCCATGTGCGGTAGCTGCTCTCCTGGCGAAAGGAGTCAAGGTGGTCGTACACCTTGACAAACACATCCTGACTGATATCCTCGGCTGCGTAGCGGTCCTTCACATAACCGTACACGACGCGAAGCACTTCGTTTCCGTGCGCATCCATCAATTCGCGCAAGAGCATGAGACGGTCGGTCTCCCCGCTGCGGCCCGCTGACAAACGAGATCAACTCCATCAGACATCCTATGGACGAATCAAGTCCCTCTAAGGTTACACAAAACAACGGCCGAAGCGCCACCACGAAATTGAAATCGCGAGCGTCCCGCGAACGAACCCGCATTTGAGCTGCATTTGAGCTGCAAAAAAAGTGTCCAGCGACCGCCAGACGGACGGTGCGCCGGACACTTGCGCGCACGTTTATCACAAGTCCCTTAGGTCAGGGCGATGACAGACGCATCCGTGCTGTTCAGTTTCGCCTGCACCTTCTTCACGATCCGGCCGGTCGGGAAAGAGAAGATGTCAGCCGCGACGACGGCGTCCATGGCCGCGTTGACGGCGGCGGGATCGACGGGCAAAACCGGATTTTGCACCTGCAGGTGCACTGTTTTGTTCAGGCTGGTCAAAAACGACATGATGAGCGTTTCTTTCATGGCGATTGCCTCCTTCTTTCGGCGCTTGTCCAGGTGACGAGTCCGGTTTGTTCACAGTTGCGTCCAGACTTATCCACAGTTCTCGGCCCTTATCCACAGAATCCCCGCGGTTATCCACAGATGCGATCATCAGGCAACCGCATGTTCACACGGAGGCGTTCGCCGTCGATCCCCCGGACCCGCTTGTCGCAGCGGCGGCAGAACTGCCGGAAGTTGTCGCGCCGGACGATCCCGCCGCTGTACCCGTTGTGCTCGTTCCCGCAGCGGTTGCTCCGCCCGCGGTGGATGAGCCCGAACTGGACGTGCCCGCGGTCTGCCCGCTTGTGCCCGCCGAGCCGCCCGTCGTGACAGAACCGCTCGTTGTTCCTGTTGTTCCCGTCGTCTGGGAAGGCGGGGTGTTTTGCAACTGCACCGTGTCCACGTGCCCCATTGCGTAAATCGGGTCCGCAAACAGCGGCGCGAGTGCGGTCAACACAGAATCAATGGCCGCATCGCCCGCATTCACGTCAACGTGCGGGTACGCCCTGTTGTGCAATTTGGGTTTGCCCGCGGATGTCTGGCCAATCTGAAGTTGGACCAGCAGATTGCGGGAAACAGGTGTCACCACCATGACCTCTCCTCCTCGTGATTGCCGATGCAAAGCGGAACCAGCCCGCCCCATCCGCCATCGTTGCGCGCCGCTCCGGCCAGGACCGCCGGCTGGTCCGCCGCGCGTCCGCGCTCAATTGGACACAGTGCGTGAAACCGCGTATCCGGGGGACAGGCGGCGTGCTATACTGCATAGCGTGCTATACTGCGAATGAGGGGAAGCCGCATGAGCTCTGTCCTGCGCATCCTGCGCACGATTTTCTATAAATTGGGTTTTGCTGCGCTTACTTTTATCAATACGTATCTCGTCACTCGCTATCTCACTGTCAGCGATAAGGGCATCTACAGCACCATCACCACATCCCTGCTGCTCGGTTCCACCTACATGGCCGGTTACAGCGCATTTTTCAACTATGGATTGAATCGCCTGAAACTGGACCGTCCCCGGGTTGTCGGAGCGCTCGCGCGCTTTTACCTGCTGGTCATGGCCGCCGTCGCCGGACTCCTCGCGCTCGCACTCATCCTCAACGCCGC